>NZ_JBEYZD010000085.1:0-37401 GCF_040645895.1 Streptomyces olindensis
ACACCCGGCGCCCCCCGCCCCCCCCGGTGGTGCGCGGCGGGTGCGGGCGGCCTGGGCCGGACGGTCGCGGACCGTCCTGATCGTTCGGGCCCGGCTACTCCGGGCTGCTGATGTTGACCATCCAGGGGACGCCGAAGCGGTCCGTGCACATGCCGAACTCGTCGCCCCACATCTGCTTCTCCAGCGGCACCGACACCGAGCCGCCCTCGGACAGCTTCTCCCAGTAGCCGCGCAGCTCGGCGTCGTCGTCGCCGCTCAGGCTCACGGAGAAGGGGCTGCCCTGCGGGGTCTCCATGCCGGGCGGGTTGTCGGCGCCCATCAGGGTGAAGCCGCCGGGGGTCTCCAGCATGCCGTGCATGATCTGGTCGGCGTTCGGGGCGTCCGCCTGGCCGAAGTCGCCGTAGCTGTTGAGGGCCAGGGTGCCGCCGAAGACTTCCTGGTAGAACTCCATCGCCTGCCGGGCGTCGCCGTTGAACGTGAGGTAAGGGTTGAGACGCGAGACCATGAGAACCTCCCGGAAGGGGGCAGGGGCCGGTTGCGCGCAGCGTAACGCCGGGCACCGACAATGGCGCGCCGGGCGAGTGGTGACTGCTGGCGGGGCGGGCGAGGGCTGACCGCCGGGCGGGGCGGGCGAGCGGCGTTCGCCGGGCGGGGCGTGTTGACCGTCGGGCGGGGAGGTTCCGCCGGGCGGGGCGTGGTGACCGTCGGACGGGGCGGTGCCGCCGGGTGACCGGTGCCGCGGCCAACCGCCTTGTTAGCGTGGCCCTTTGAGCAGAGGGGGAGGGCCGCGCTCATGACATCGCATACGTTCCGCATCGGTGGGGAGCTGGACGTGCGCCGGCTCGGATTCGGCGCCATGCGCCTGCCGACCGAGCCCGGCCCGGACCGGGAGAACGCCCTCGCGGTCGCCCGGCGGGCCGTGGAGCTGGGCGTCACGCTGATCGACACGGCCCACCTGTATGGCGGGGGAGCCAACGAGGAACTCCTCGCCGAGGCGCTGCACCCCTACCCGGAGGGACTGCTGATCACCACCAAGGTCGGTGTCGCGCGCACCGGCCCCGGAGGCGAGTGGAAGCTCGACGGGCGGCCCGCGATCCTCCGCGAGCAGGTCGAGCAGGCCCTGCGGCGGCTGCGCCTGGAGCGGATCGAACTGCTCCAGCTGCACCGCATCGACCCCGACACGCCGCTCGCCGACCAGCTCGGCACGCTGCGGGAGCTCCAGACCGAGGGCCTGGTCGGCCGGATCGGACTGTCGGAGGTCACCGTCGCCGAGCTGGAGCGGGCCCGGCAGATCATCGACGTCGTGAGCGTGCAGAACCGCTACAGCCTGCTCGACCGGGAGCACGAGCCCGTGCTCGCCGCGTGCGAGGAGGCCGGCATCGCCTTCCTGCCCTGGCGCCCCGTCGCCTGGGGCGAGACAGGCGCCGACGCCGGGATCGCGGCCGTGGCGGCCGACCTCGGGGCCACGCCCACGCAGGTCGCGCTCGCCTGGCTGCTCGACCGCTCGCCGGTCGTGCTCCCGATCCCCGGAACGGCCCGGATCGAGCACCTGGAGGAGAACGTCGCCGCGGCCGGGCTGGAGCTGACGCCCGCCCATCGCGACCGCCTCGAACGCCTCCGCCGGCCGGCCGACGGGACGCCGACGCGCTGAGGCGCGGCCGGGGCCGTCGTAGGGAGGCTCACGCCTCGTCGGCGGACCCGTTGTTCCAGTCGTACGGGCCGCCGCCGCGCCACTCGATCAGCTCGGTGTCGTCGACGGCCGTGTCCGTCGTGGGCAGGCCCTCGCGGTGCAGCAGGTCCAGCACGTCGAACAGGCTGTAGGCGACGCCCATGTTCTCGCCGTGGATGGTCACCAGCCGTCCGCCGTCCGACGCGGGCGGCTGCACGACCACAGGGGGTTGACCGTCCATGACCCCACCATGCGCCCGAAACCGGCGGTTCGCAGCTCGGCCGGGACCGGAAGCGGGACGAACCGGTCCACCCCGCCGGTGCCGGGTCCCCGCCGCGGGCTGTCGAGCGGCCCGGTGCCCGCCGGGTCCGCTGTGCGCCGGTGACAAGGCACGATCCGGAAACTGAGTTCTCATCAGCACCCCCTGAGCGGCCCCACGCCGCAGCCCTAGCGTCCGTGGCATGGACATGAATCTCAGGAGCAGAGGGAAGTGGCGCGGTGCCGCACTGGCGGTGCTGCTGACCGCCGGGACACTCACGGCCGCCGCCCCGGGCGCCCGGGCCGACGGGGCGCGGACCGAGACACCGGTGACGTCGACGTCGCCGGTGACCGGGGTGACGGAGTCGGTGGTGCGGGTGAAGGTCCCGCTGCCCCAGGCGGCCGGGCCCCGCCCGGCCGCCTGCGACTGGCTGTCGTACCTGCGCTACCGCTCCGCCGACGGGCCCGCCGCCTCCGCCGACGCCGACCGCATCCTCATCGCCCAGCCCGGCATCCTGGAAGGCGCGGGAGCCTTCGACGGCGTCGCCCGCAACACCGTGGCGCGCGCCGCCGAACAGGGCCTGAACATCGAGTTCTGGGCGCTCGACCGGCGCTCCAACTGCCTGGAGGACCGCACCGGCATCGCCTCCGGCGACCAGCACACCGCCGTCGACTACTACTACCGCGGCAAACAGGTCGACGGCCGGACCTTCGACGGCTTCGCGCCCGACAGCCGGCTGGGCTGGATGGCGAGGCTCGGCATCGAGCAGACCGTGCGGGACCAGTACGACCTGCTCGCCGCCGAGGTGCCCGACCAGGCACAGCGCAAGCGGAAGGTGCTGTGCGGCGGGCACTCGCTCGGCGGAGTGATCACCGGATACTTCGCCACCGCCGACTTCGACGGCGACCGGACCACCACGGCCGACGCCGGCCACAACCAGTGCGCCGGCTACTTCGCCCTCGACACCACCGTCGCCACCTCCCTCGCCGACCTCAGCGGCAGCCTCCCCGACGACACCAACCTGCCCGACATCGGCCTCGGCCACGGCGTGATCCAGGCCGGGCTCGACAGCGGCGTGCTCTCCCGCACCCTGTCCGCGCCCGTCCTGCTCAATCCCGAGACCATGACCCTGCTCGCCATCGCCGGCCTCGGCGCCCTCAAGGACCTGGACGGCGAGGTCGACCTGCCCCGCTACCTGCCCTCCAACCTCAACATCGAGGCCACCAACCGCTTCCTGTTCTCCAAGGACACCGCGGCCTTCCTCGCCGGAACGCCCTCGGTGAAGGACTTCCGGCTCACCAACGGGGCGGTCCTCGGCGCGCTGCTGGACGACAACTCCGTGCCGCTGGCGTTCCTGCAGACCAGCGTCGGCTTCTTCGACGGCGGGCCGATCGCCGACAAGAGCTTCCCCGTCGCCAACGGCGGCGCCCAGCGGCCCGGGCTGTACGGCACCGCGTACAAGGCCATCCCGGACCGGCCGCACGGCCCGCTCTACACCTGGCGCACCTACGACCGCGTCGGCGACCCCGACGACCCCGGCCACCGGTCGGCCGACGGCACCCCGTTCACCGGCCCCGGGGAGGAGGTCACCGACATCCGGCAACTGGCCCGCAGCCTGGCCGAGCAGCCGCTGGACTTCACCGAGCAGTACTTCCCGACCAAGCTCGTGACGGACCTTCAGATGTCGACCGCCCCGCAGGTGAAGAAGCTCGTCGTCCACCCGCAGGGACTCAAGGCGAACCCGGTGCTCACCGTCCTCGCCGGTGAGGGCCTGCTGGCCGGCCGGGTCCCGCCCGAGCTGCACCCCGTGGTCGCCGACGGCTACCAGCACCTCGACGTCCTGACCGCCGCGGCCGAGCAGAACGACGGCCGGCCCGAGCCCGTCTCCACCAGCCTCGCCGCCTTCGCCCGGTCGCCCCGCTAGCCCCCGTACGCACGACCGGGGTGGCCCCGCTGGCCCCCCCCGTACGCACGACCGGGGCCCGGGAGGTTCTCCTCCCGGGCCCCTTCACGTGGCGCTGCGGCTCACAGTCTGCCCGCGGCGAACGTGGCCGCCGCGTCGGCGTCGTCCCGGTAGCCCAGGTGCGCCCCGACGTCGCCGCCGCCGCTCTCGCAGATGGGGTCGCCCTTGGCGCAGATGTCCAGGGTGCGGCTCTGGTAGGTGCCGGTGACGCTCTTGCCGAGCGCCCGGATCGGGTTGCCGAACAGCAGCACGGCGGCGACCTTCGGCTCGACCTGCGCGGGCAGCGTGGCCACGATGGGGCTGCCCACCACCGCGCCCGCGCTGCTGATGCCGATCGAGTTGTCGACGACGTTCGCGCCCTGCGAATAGCCGACGAGGACGAACTTCTGGTTCGGGCAGGCGGCGGCCTGGCTCTTCACGTGGTTCACCAGATCCAGATTGCCCTGGGCCGCGGACGTCGGAGAGAGGTCGGCGGGATAGTTCACCTTGTAGCTGGACAGGCTTTTGCCCGTCACTTTCTTCTGCAGGGCGGACAACACCGGGTCACCGACGATGAAGCCGAGCGTGCCCGGCTCGAAGGTGCCGCGGGCCGCGACGAGTTCCACGTCCGTGCAGGCCGCCGCGGCGGCCGGGGGAGCCGAGAGGGTGGCAAGTCCGGCCCCGCCGGCCAGGGAGAGCACGGCGAGGCACAAGCGGATACGCATGGGGGATCCTCCGCGTGTGAGGCGCGTCGAGCGCCTGCGAAAAAGGACGGCCCGAACGTATTCGCTGCCCCTCGCCGGGTGTTATGGACAGGATTATGGAATCACCGCGGTTTTTTGTCGCCGATTGAGTGCCGGGATTCAGGCCTGCCGTTCTCCCAGCGATTCCGCACGCAACGCGAGAATGAGATCGAGGCGGGTTCGCGGATCGTGCAGGGCGTCACCGAAGAGCTTCTCCAGCTGGCGCAGGCGGTAGCGGACCGTCTGCGGGTGGACGTGCAGCCGCACGGCGACGTCGGGCACGTTGCTGCCGCTGAGCAGCCAGGCCAGCAACGTCTCGGCGAGCCGGTCGCGCTGCCCCGCCGAGACCGTGTCCAGGGGCGCGAGCACCCGCGCCCGGAGCCGGTCGAGCAGCGGCTCGTCGCCGTACAGCAGCAGGGTCGACAGATGGTCGGAGCACCGCACCACGCCCTGGCGGGGGAGCACCCCGCGCCCCATCAGGCCGAGCGCCCGGGTGGCGAGGCGCAGCGACTGCGCGGCCTCGGTGACCGGAACCGTCGGGCCGACCGCGGCGGGCCGGCCGCGCAGCGCGAGCGTGAACGCCCGGCCGCCGAACCGTCCCGAGCCGTCCGGGTCGGGCACCAGCATGCGCGGCGGCCGGGACTCCATGTCCACCAGCGCGCCCGCCGCCGCCAGCGGGCGGTCCTCCTCCCGGCGGTCCGGCGCCGCCGCCAGCGCCACGACGGCGACCGTCCGCGGCACCGGCCAGCGGGCGCTGTGCGCCAGGTCCTGCACGGCCTCCAACGCCACCGGGCCATCCTCCAGGAGCAGGTCGAGCAACCGCCCGCGGCGCCGCTCCAGCTCGTCGGAGCTGCGCAGCTGGGCCTCCGCGTAGCCGGCCGCGGCCGCCTGGGCGACCTCGTGCACCGTCCGGAACGCCAGCTCACCGAGCGCCGCCACGACCGTGGAGTCCAGACCGAGTTCCTCCGCCGTACGCCCCATCAGCCGCCAGGCGTGCAGCCCGCCGACCCGCAGCGCCGACTGCAGCGCGTCCAGGCTGCGGCCCTCCAGGGCCTCACCGCGCCCGAGTTCGTAGTACGTCGACGCGATCCCGCCGCCGTCCTCGCGCGGGTCGGCGATGTGGTCCACGAACAGGGTCAGCGCCTGCACCACCCCCGACCGCAGGTTCCTGCGGTACGCCCCGTCCGCGGGCCGCGCGTACTCGGGGACCTGACGGCGGACCTCCTCCTCCACCTCGTCGGCGACCGCGGCGAGCTGGACGCGCAGCAGCTCCGCCAGCTCGGGCGGCACCGGTGGCGTGCCGGGACGGTCCGGCACGCCGTGCGGGGTGGGCACGGCCATCACGGGCACTCCTTTCGGCCGGAAGCGGCTCGCCCACGGGCTGTTGCCAGGGGGACGAGTGGGAAGTCCTGTGTTGGACGGACGACCCATCCGCTCCGTTCCGTGCCCCGACGGCACCCCCGTCACTCCGGCACGCCCAGCGCACGGGCGAGCATCGGCCACGAGGCGGTGAACTCCCGCTTCCAGTAAGGCCAGTCGTGTCCTCCTCCCGCGTAGAAGTGCGCGGTGACCGGGATGCCCAGCAGGGCCAGGGCGCGGGCGAAGCCCTGCGCCGAGGGCCACAGGGCGCTCTCCAGCGCCTCGGGCAGCGGATCGCCGCTGCCGCCGGCCAGCCCGCTGCCCTGCGAGACGTACAGGGCGGTGCCGCGCAGCCCGGCGGCGCGGGCCCGCGGATTGAAGTCCCGCCAGGTCAGGAGGTTCAGCAGCGGATGCCCCCACAGCGACGCGGCCGGCAGGTTCTCGCGGGCCACGATCGCGTCCATGATGGCGGGAACACCGGGGGCGGTGGTGTCGAGGATGCCGCTGTAGGAGGCCGCGGCGGTGAACGCCCCGGGGTGGCGGGCCGCGTGGGCCATCGCGCCGTAGCCGCCGGTGGACACCCCGGCGACCGCCCGGACACCCGAGGCCCGGTACTGCCGGGCCAGCAGCGCCGGTACCTCCTTCACCTGGAAGGTCTCGTAGTCGGGGCCGCCGCGCCACACGCTCGGGATGCCGGTGGGGCCCGCGTCCGGCATCGCCACGATCAGGTCGCGGCCCTCGGTGAAGGCCTCGATGTCCGTCTCCCGGGTCCAGGACGTGTAGTCGTCGTGGGCACCGTGCAGCAGGTACAGGACGGGGTACCTCTTCTCGGGCCGCGCGCCGAAGTCCGACGGCAGGATCAGCCGGACCGGGGCGGTGCGGCCGAGCGCGGCGGAGGGCACGGACACGTCCAGGGTGCGCGGCCCCGTCCGGGTGGCCGCCCCGGCACGGGCCGTGCCGCCCGCGGCCCCGAACAGGACCGCGAGGCCGGCGGCGGCCGTCGCTCTGGCGACGGTGCGCCGGGACACTCCGGTGGCCGGCATCGGCGTGCGGGCCGGCTCGGGCAGGTCGGGCATGGCGGCTCCTCGGGTTGCGGTTCAGGGGGCCCGCTCGGCGAGCACCCGGCCCAGGTGGGCGGCGAGTTCGTCGACGTGCGGCGGATCGAGCAGCGACAGATGGTGACCGGGCACCGGCACGACCTCCAGGCGCGGGCACACCTCGTCCCAGCCCAGCGCCTCGTCGTCGCGCTCGTACGCCGGGTCGCGCACGGTGTGCGGCGCGGGTTCGGCTGCCCGGTAGAGGACCACCGGCCCGTCGTAGCCACCGGGCCGGTGCGCTTCCCCGATGCCCAGGTCGAGGTACGACGCCCGCTGGTGCTCCAGCGCGGCGGGCGGCACGTCGGCGGCCTCGCGCAGCGCCCGCAGCACGGCGTCGATGCGCGCCCGGTCGTCGTCCAGGGCCACCAGCTCGTCGTACGGCAGCCCCAGCTCCACGCCGTAGGCGTCGGCGACGTGCCGGGCGAAGCCCTCGAAGTGCGCCCGGACGCGGTCGGCGCGCGACTGGCCGGGGCGGGGGAGGGGGCGCACGGAGTCGATGAGCACGACCAGCCGGACGTCCCGTCCGGCGGCGCGCAGCTGCCGCGCCGTCTCCTGGGCGAGGAACCCGCCGAAGGACCAACCCCCCAGCACACAGGGTCCGTCGGGGTGGGCGGCGCCGATGGCCTCGGCGTAGCGGCGGGCCTTCTCGGGCACGGTCCGGGCCTCCTCGATCCGCGCCAGGCCGTACACCGGCCGGTCGTCCCCGAGACGGTCGGCGAGCGTCCGGTAGACGGTGACGGGGCCGCCGGCGGCGTGGGCCAGGAACAGCGGCGGACGGGAGCCGGACGCGCGCAGCGTCCGGAGTGGGGTGTCCAGGGCGAGCCGCACCCGGGCGGCGGCGTCCTCGACGGTGACGGCGGTGAACAGGGCGCGCAGAGGCAGCTCGATGCCGAACTCGCGCTCCACGGCCGTCCGGACGCGGACCGCCATCAGCGAGTCCAGACCCAGGTCCGCCAGGGCGGTGCCCGGGGCGAGACGTGTGGGCGGATGTCCGGTGACGGCGGCGATGTGGTGGACCAGCCGGGCCAGGACGGAGGAGGCGTCCGCCGACTCGGAGGGACGATCCTCCGGCGCCGAGGCCGAGCGGGCTTCGGCTGGGTCTGGTGCAGTGCGGGCCCGGGGGTTTGCGGATGTGTGGGCCCGGGTGTCTGCGGGTCCCTGTGTCGTGTGGGCCCGGCCGTCCGTCCACCAGTGCCGTACGTGCCGCCACCGCGGTACGGGCAGGTCGACGACCCGGCCGGGCGGCACGGGCAGTCGCTGGCCCGCCGCGTAGAGGGCGGCCAGCTGCCCGGCGAACGCCTGAGCCCCGTCGGCGTCGCGGCGCAGCGTGGCCAGGGCGAGGGCGCCGGGCACCGTGTCGGCGACGGCGCCCGTCAGCACCGGGTGGGGCGAGATCTCCACGAACGCGGTGTGGCCGTCGGCCGCGGCGGACGCGAGCGCCCGGTCCAGCCGCACGGGCCGCCTCAGATTGGCCGCCCAGTGATCGGCGTCGAACACGCAGTCGCCCCGCGGGTCGTCGAGGACGGTGGAGTGGACCGGGACGACCGGTCGCCGGCCCCGGATGCCGGACAGCGCCTCGACCAGCTCCGGCAACAGGCCGTCCACCTGGGGGGAGTGTCCGGCGCCGACGACCCGCATGGCCCGGACCGCTCGGCCCTGCCCCTCCAGCCGGCGCACGAGCGCGGCCACCGCCGCCTCCTCGCCGGTGACGACCTTCTGCCGGGGCGAGGAGTGCACGGCGACGTGCACACCCCGTTCCAGCGACTCCACTTCGGCGTCGTCCAGGTCCACCACCGCCATGGCCCCGCCCCGCAGCCCGGCGAGCAGCCGGGCCCGCACGGCGATGACCCGCGCCCCGTCCGCCACGTCCAGCGCGCCCGCGTACACGGCCGCGGCCACCTCGCCCATGGAGTGGCCGATGACCGCGGCGGGCTCGACCCCGTGGGAACGCCACAGCTCGGCCAGGGCCAGCTGGAGCCCGAACAGCACGGGCTGGGCGACCTCCAGCCGGTCGAGGCCGGTCCCGGAGGACAGGCGGTCGTGGAGGGACAGTCCGCACTCCGGGGCGAGCTGCGGGTCGAGCTTCTCGACGGCGGCCGCGAACGCGGGCTCCTCGGCCAGCAGCCGCCGCCCCATGCCCGGCCACTGGCTGCCGTAACCGGAGAAGACCCACACCGGGCCGGGCCCCACGCGGTCGCGGTCACCGGTCACCACCCGCGCGTCCGGACGCCCGGCCGCCAACGCGTCCAGCGCGTCGGCCAGTTCGGCCCGGTCACGGGCGACCACGGCGGCGCGCACCGGGCCCCGGCCGGTCCGCCCGGCGAGGGTGCGGGCCACGTCGGCGGGACGGGCGGCGCTGTCGCGCAGCCGGTCGGCGAGCCTGCCCGCCGTGTCGCGGACGCGCTCGGCGTCGACGTCGGAGAGCAGGTGAAGCCGCACGGCGGGCTCCTCGGTCGCCGGGGCCGGGACCAGGCCCGGCGGCCCCTCCTCCAGCACCACATGGGCGTTGGTGCCGCCGAAGCCGAACCCCGAGACCCCCGCGACGGCCGTGCCGCCGTAGCGGGGCCAGGGCTCCGGCTCGGTCACCACGCGCAGCCGTTCGTCGGCGAGGGAACTGCCCCGCGCGCAGTGCAGGGACGGCGGGATGCGGTCGTGGTGCAGGGCCAGCACGGTCTTCACCAGGCCGGCGACGCCCGCGGCCGACTCCAGATGACCGAGGTTGCCCTTGACGGACCCCAGCAGCAGCGGCTGGTCCGGGTCGCGCCCCGAACCGAGCACCGCGCCGAGCGCGCCCGCCTCGATCGGGTCGCCCAGCGGGGTGCCGGTGCCGTGCGCCTCCACGTAGTCGACCTGTGCGGCGGCCAGCCCCGCCCGGACGTACGCGCTCTCCAGCAGCGCCTGCTGGGCGGCCGGGTTGGGCGCCATGAGGCCGTTGGAGCGGCCGTCGGAGTTGACGGCGGAGGCGCGGACGACGGCGAGCACGCGGTCGCCGTCGCGCTCCGCGTCGGACAGCCGCTTGAGGATCACCGCCGCGCAGCCCTCGCCCCGGCCGATGCCGTCGGCCGCCGCCGAGAACGGCTTGCACCGCCCGTCCGGCGCGAGGGCGCCCGCCCTGCGGAAGGCGACGCTCACGGCGGGCGACAGCAGCAGGTTGACGCCGGCGGCGATCGCCGTGTCGCTCTCGCCGGTGCGCAGGCTGACGCAGGCGTGGTGCACCGCGACCAGCGAGGACGAACAGGCCGTGTCGACGGCCAGGCTCGGCCCGCGCGTGTCCAGGACGTAGGCGAGCCGTCCGGCGGCCACGCTCAGGGCGCCCCCGGCCGGGGCCCAGGGGTCGACGGCGTCCGGGTCGGCGCCGGTGAGCTGCCCGTACTCCGGTGCGGAGATGCCGACGAACACCCCCGTGGCGGTGCCCGCCAGCGACCCGGCCGGCACGGCGGCGTGGTCGAGCGCCTCGTGGACCACCTCCAGCAGGATCCGCTGCTGGGGGTCCATCACCGCGGCCTCGCGCGGGGTGATGCGGAAGAAGTCCGCGTCGAATCCGGCGATGTCGTCGAGGTAGCCGCCGAGGGGATGCGCGTCGGCGGGCGGGAAGGCCGTGAAGTCGCGCCAGCGGTCCTCAGGGACGCGCCGGATCGCGTCGACGCCCTCACTGAGCAGCCGCCAGAAGTCGTCCGGGCCGTGCACCCCGCCGGGCAGCCGGCACCCGACCCCGACGACCGCGACCGGCTCGCCCGGTCCGCCGGGCCCGCCGGGTCCGCTCGACGGTCCAGGACGGGGAGGCGGGACGGCTGTGGCCTCCGTGCCGCACAGCCGTGCCACCAGGGCGTCCACGGTGGGCGTCTCCCACAGCAGCGTCGCGGGCAGTTCGCGGCCCGTCGCCCGGGACAGCTCACCGGCCAGGGCGACCGCGTCCCGCGAGGACATGCCGAGATCCGCCAGCGGCCGGTCCGTCGGGACGTTTTCGGGAGCCGTGCCGTACCAGACGGCGACCCGCTCGGCGACGAGCCGCCGCAGGGCGCCCTCGTCGACGGGCCTCATCCCGCCGCCCCCGTCGCCGCCGCCCGGTCCTGCCCGCCGTAGGCGCCCTCCAGGTACCGGGCCCGGGTCAGCGCCCGCGACACCTTGCCGCTGGAGGTACGCGGTACCGTGCCCGGCGGCACCAGGACGACGTCGGCGAGCCGCAGCCCGTGCCGTGCGGAGACCGCACCGCGCACGGCACGCACCACGGCCGGCACGTCCAGTGCGGCGAGGCACGCGGTCCGCGCGTGCTCGGCCACGACGACCACCCGTTCGCCACCGGCACCGCCGGGCACGGCGAACGCCGCCAGCCGGTCCCGGCGCACCGCCTCGTGCGCGTCCTGGGCCGTCGCCTCCACGTCCTGCGGATAGTGGTTGCGGCCGTCGACGATGATCAGGTCCTTCAACCGCCCCGTGACGACGAGCTGGCCCTCCAGCACCGTCCCCAGATCGCCCGTGCGCAGCCAGCCGCCCGGAGCGGCCGCGGCGTCCGCGGCGTCCGCGAATCCGGCACCGAAGACGTCCCCCGGCCCCCGGTCCCAGTAGCCGCGGCCCACGTTCGGCCCCTGCACCCAGATCTCACCCACCTCGCCCTCCGACAGCAGGGCCCGCGTCACGGGGTCGGCGATCCGCACCCGCTGGCCCGCCGGTGTCCCGCAGCCCGCCAGGAGCACGGCGCGGGGGTCGTCCGGCCGCGCGGACAGGGCCTTCCCGGCCGCCAGCGCGTCACGGTCCAGCGCGAACCGGCGCAGCGGCTCACCCGGCCGGGCCGCGCACACGAACACGGTGGCCTCGGCCAGCCCGTACGACGGGCAGTGCGTCCCGGGCGCCAGGCCCTGGCCGGCGAACGCCGCGTGGAAACGGTCGGCCGTGCCCGGGCGGACCGGCTCGCTGCCGTTGATCAGCGCGGTGACCCCGTCCAGCCGCAGGCCCTCCTTCTGCTCGGCCGTGACGGTCGCGACGCAGTAGTCGTAGGCGAAGTTGGGCGCGGCGCTCACGGCGTTCGGGTGCGCGGCGAGCAGCCGCAGCCAGCGCACCGGCTCGTGCAGGAACGCGGCCGGGTCCATGAGGACCGACAGCAGCCCGCGCACCACCGGCGCCGCGACGCTGAGCACCAGCCCCATGTCGTGGTAGAGCGGCAGCCAGCCCACGCAGGTGACCGGGCGCGTGTCGGCGCCGTAGGCGGTCAGCGCCTGGCGGGCGTTGGCGACGACGTTGGCGTGGCTGATCTCCACGCCCGCCGGGGCACGGGTCGAACCGGAGGTGTACTGGAGGTAGGCGGTCGCCCCCGGGTCGGGGGCGACCGGCCGCCAGT
Source organism: Streptomyces olindensis (assembly GCF_040645895.1). Classification (NCBI taxonomy): domain Bacteria; kingdom Bacillati; phylum Actinomycetota; class Actinomycetes; order Kitasatosporales; family Streptomycetaceae; genus Streptomyces; species Streptomyces olindensis. The sequence continues at coordinate 12,405 of NZ_JBEYZD010000085.1, forward strand.
CGCGGGCGGCGTCGTCGGGCACCTCGTCCGCGACGACGATCCGCGGCCCGTCGGCACCGAGGAAGTCCCGCACCTCGTCCAAGGCCTGGCCCGTCGTCACCACGACCGAGACCCGCGCGTCGGCCAGGACGCCCGCGAGCCGGTCCGCGTGCCCGGGCAGCCCCGGCGGATACAGCGGCACGGCGACCAGCCCGGCGGTCAGCGCCGCGAGGAAGGCGGTCACGTACTCGGTGCCCTGCGGGCACAGCAGCGCCACGCGGTCTCCCGGCCCGGCCTCCCCGGCGAGGCGCGCGGCGAGCGCCCGCACCCGCGCGTCCAGCCGGCGCCAGGTCAGCGTGCGGTGGACGCCCCGCGAGTGCGGCGCGGGATGCTCGACGAACGTGAAGGCCCGGCGGTCCGGGGTGGTCTCGGCCCAGTGCCGCACGAACTCAGGCAGCGTCGGGCACACGGGCGCGAGCGGGGGGCGACGGCTGTCCATCGGGCGGGGCTCCTCACGGCGCGGATCGGCTGGCGGGTCGCGAAAGGGCGGTCAGAGGGGGAAGGTCTGAGGGGGCGGTCAGAGGGGGATGTTGCCGTGCCGGCGCTCCGGCATCGGCGCGCGTTTGCCGCGCAGGGCGCGCAGCGCGCGGCAGACCTGCTCCCGGGTCTCGCGCGGCGCGATGACGGCGTCGACGTAGCCGCGCTCGGCGGCGAGGTACGGGGTGCCGTGGGTGCGCTCGTACGCGGCGAGCAGGCGGGCGCGCAGCGCCTCGGGGTCGTCGGAGGCGGCGAGCTCGCGCCGGTGCAGCACGCCCACGGCCCCCTCGGCGCCCATCACGGCGATACGGGCGGTCGGCCAGGCGAGGTTGACGTCGGCGCCCAGGTGCTTGGACCCCATCACCGCGTAGCCGCCGCCGTACGCCTTGCGCACCACCACCGTCACCTTGGGCACGGTCGCCTCGGCGTAGGCGTACAGCAGTTTCGCCCCGCGGCGGATGATCCCGCCCCGCTCCTGCCGCACCCCGGACAGATAGCCGGGCACGTCGGCGAAGGTCAGCAGCGGGATGCCGAACGCGTCGCAGAACCGCACGAACCGCGCCGCCTTCTCGGAGGCGTCGATGTCGAGGACCCCGGCGGCGTGCAGCGGCTGGTTGGCGACGACACCCACCGAGCGGCCCTCGACCCGGGCCAGGGCGCAGATGATGTTCGGCGCGAACAGCTCCTGCACCTGGAGCAGCTCACCGTCGTCGACGACGGCGTGCAGCACGTCCCGCATGTCGTAGGCCTCGCCGAGGCGGTCCGGGACGACCCGGTCCAGCCCGGCCCCGGGGGGCGCCTGTCCCGGGGCGTACTCCGGGGGCCGTTCCAGGTTGTTGGCCGGGAGGTAGGACAGCAGGTCGCGCACGGTGTCGAGGGCGTCCTCCTCGTCGGCGGCGAGGAAGTGGGCGTTGCCGTTGACGGTGTTGCTGGTGCGGGCGCCGCCCAGCTCCTCGGCGGTGGTGCGCTCGCCGGTGACCGTCTCGATGACGTCGGGGCCGGTGACGAACATGTGCGAGGCGCCGTCCACCATCACCGTGAAGTCGGTGATCGCCGGCGAGTACGCGGCACCGCCCGCGCACGGTCCGAGGACGACGGAGATCTGCGGGATCACCCCGGACGCCTTCACGTTGCGGCGCACCAGCTCGGCGTAGAGGGCGAGCGCGGCGACGCCCTCCTGGATGCGCGCGCCGCCGCCGTCGTTGAGCCCGATCACCGGGCAGCCGGTCTTCAGGGCGAGCTCCATCAGGGCGATGGTCTTCTCGCCGAAGGCCTCGCCCATGCTTCCTCCGAACACCGCGGAGTCCTGGGCGAACACGCACACCGGCCGCCCGTCGACGGTGCCGTACCCGGTGACCACCCCGTCGCCGTAGGGGCGGCGGGCGTCCTGCCCGGTGGGCCGGGCCCGCACGAACAGGCCGGTCTCGGTGAAGGAGTCCTTGTCCACGAGCCGTTCGATCCGCCGGCGGGCCGAGAACTCCCCGCGTCTGCGCGGTCCGCCCGGGGCCACCGCCCGCTCGCGGCGCTCCGCCAGGCCGGCGACGCGTTCCGCGGTGCTCCCGGGTGCGTGCGTCGCCGTCTCCCCCGGACCGGATGCTGTCACTTCTGTGCTCACGACCACCTCCGAAGCGGTTCTCGAATATGGCAGCGAGGCGGGGGAGTGCCGTGCGGATCGCCGTACTGTGTGGGGGAGTTGAGTGTTCCGGCGCCGGATTTCATACCGGTGTGACAAGGGACCCCCGGGCCCGATTCAGTGGCGCGGGTGCTGAATGCGTTCTCCTTCTTCTATTGGACGTCGGGGCGTGCGGCGGCCAGGCTGGAGCGCACCATCGCCGGACAGCCGGAACGACAGCCGGAAGAGGTCACGAGCACATGCACACCCGCCGTATCGGTGACGTCGAGGTCAGCGCGATCGGACTGGGCGCGATGCCCATGTCCATCGAGGGACGGCCGGACGAGGAGCGCTCCCTCGCCACGGTCCACGCCGCGCTCGACGCCGGAGTGACCCTGATCGACACCGCGGACGCCTACCACCGGGGCGCCGACGAGGTCGGTCACAACGAGACCCTCATCGCCAAGGCCCTCGCCTCCCACGACCGCGGCGCCGACGTCCTGGTCGCCACCAAGGGCGGCCACCTGCGCCCGGGTGACGGCAGCTGGACCCTCGACGGCAGTCCCCGCCACCTCAAGGCGGCCTGTGAGGCATCGCTGCGCCGGCTCGGCGTGGAGGCCATCGGGCTCTACCAGTTCCACCGCCCCGACCCGCGCGTGCCCTACGCCGAGTCCGTCGGCGCGATCCGGGACCTCCTGGACGAGGGCAAGATCCGCATGGCCGGCATCTCCAACGCCGACCCCGAGCAGATCCGGCAGGCCAACGACATCCTGGGCGGCCGCCTGGTCTCCGTGCAGAACCAGTTCTCCCCGGCCTTCCGCTCCAGCGAGCCGGAGCTGCGCCTGTGCGACGAACTCGGCATCGCCTTCCTGCCCTGGAGCCCCCTCGGCGGGATCTCGAGGGCCGGTGAACTCGGCTCGGGCCACGCCGCCTTCGCCCGGATCGCCGAGGCGCACGGCGTGAGCCCGCAGCGCGTGTGCCTGGCCTGGATGCTCGCCAAGTCGCCGGTGGTCGTCCCGATCCCGGGCGCGAGCCGGCCCGAGACCATCCGTGACTCGCTCGCCGCCACCGACCTGACCCTGACCGCCGAGGAGCTGGCGGAGCTGGACGCCGCCTGACCAGACGCCGAGACCCGGGGACGGCCGCGCGCCGCCCCGGGTCTCCTGCTGCCCCGAGCACGTCCCCGCCCCACCGCACCGGCAACCTGGAGGACCACCGCCGATGGCATCGACGTGGGAAAGACCGCTCGACCACCGCTACCGGGGCGAGCACCCGATCCGCACCCTCGCCTACCTGTTCCGTGCCGACCGGCGGCGGCTGCTGGCCGCCGTCGTCGTCTTCACGGTCAAGCACAGTCCCGTCTGGCTGCTGCCGCTGATCACCGGTTCCATCATCGACACCGTCGTCCAGCACCAGCCCCTCGGCCGGCTCTGGGCCAGCACCGGCCTCATCCTGTTCATCCTGCTGGTCAACTACCCGCTGCACGTCCTGTACGTACGCCTCCTGTACGGCAGCGTCCGCCGCATGGGCACCGCCCTGCGCTCCGCCCTGTGCACCCGCATGCAGCAGCTCTCCATCGGCTACCACTCCCGCGTCAGCGCCGGCGTGCTCCAGGCCAAGGTCGTCCGGGACGTGGAGACCGTCGAGCAGATGGTCCAGCAGACCGCCGAGATCGGGCTCGGGGCCACCACCGTGCTCACCGGCGGGCTCGTCATCATCGCCGTCCGCACGCCCGAGTTCCTCCCCGTCTTCCTCGTCGTCGTGCCGGCCGCCGCCCTCCTCGTGGCCCGGCTCCGGGCACGGCTGCGCACCCACAACGAGCACTTCCGCCACGAGGTGGAAGCGCTGTCCTCCCGCGTCACGGAGATGACCCGCCTCATCCCCGTCACCCGCGCCCACGGCCTGGAGGGCAAGGCGCTGCGCCGCATGAACGGCACCCTGAACCGGCTGCTCACCTCCGGCCTCCGCCTCGACCTGGTCAACGGCCGCTTCGGCTCACTGTCCTGGGTCGTGCTCAACGTCGTCGGCGTGCTGGTCCTGACCGGCGCCGCGCTCGTCTCGTACCACGGCGTCTGGGGCGTCACCCCCGGGGACGTCGTGATGCTCAGCGCCTTCCTGACCACCCTCACCAACTCCACGACGACGCTGGCGGGGCTCGCCCCCGTCATCACCAAGGGCCTGGAGTCCGTCCGCTCGGTGGGCGAGGTCCTCCAGGCACCCGAACTGGAGGACAACCAGGGCAAGACGGAGCTCGCCGCCCTGCGCGGAGCCGTCACCTTCGAGCACGTCGGCCACGCCTACGAGAGGGACGGACGCGCCGCCGTACGGGACTTCACCCTCGACGTCGCGCCGGGCGAGACCATCGCCCTCGTGGGGGCGTCCGGCGCGGGCAAGTCCACCGTCCTCAACCTCGTCATCGGCTTCATCCGCCCCACCTCGGGCCGCCTGCTCCTCGACGGCACCGACATGAACACCCTCGACCTGCGCACCTACCGCCGCTTCCTGTCGGTCGTGCCCCAGGAGTCGATCCTCTTCGACGGCACGATCCGCGAGAACGTCGCCTACGGCATGGACGACGCCGACGAGGAGACGGTACGGGCGGCCCTGCGCGACGCCAACGCGCTGGAGTTCGTCGACCGGCTCCCCCGGGGCCTCGACACCCTGGTCGGCGAGCACGGCGCCCGGCTCTCCGGCGGGCAGCGGCAGCGGCTCGCCATCGCCCGGGCCCTGATCCGCGACCCCAGGGTGCTGGTCCTGGACGAGGCGACCTCGGCGCTCGACACCCGCTCCGAGGCCCTCGTCCAGCAGGCCCTGGCCCGGCTGCTGCGCGGGCGCACCACGTTCGTCGTGGCGCACCGGCTCTCCACCGTCCGGGGCGCCGACCGGATCGTGGTGATGGCCGACGGCGAGATCCAGGAGGTCGGCACGCACGAGGAACTCCTGCGCCGGGGCGGGGCCTACGCGGCCCTGCAGAACGGCCAGCCGGTCTGACGGGCGGTCAGAGAACAACAAATTCTCGTCGATTCCGCCCAGCTGAGAGAAAGGTGTGAATGTTTTCGCGTGGTTCGGGCATACGCAGCGAAAAATAGAGAGAGGGGCGCTACGTGCTCGTACCGGACCCGAAGGTCGTCAGGGAGTTGCTGACGCGGTACGCGTCGCTGAGGATCGCTCAGGCGGAGAGGCACCATCCGGCGGCGGCACGCGAGCTGGAGGACGTCAGTTACACGCTGTGCGTGATGATGGGGACGTCCGCGATTCACGAGGCGATCGCCAAGGCGGACGCACTGCTCCTCACCAAGGGGCGGTCCGAGACCGCGGACCCGGACGGGGAGAACGGCCTGACGCTCGTCGGCTGACACCCCCGCCCGGCCCGGACACGGACCGGGCGCATGCCTCGGCGGCCTACGAACGGGCCGCCGAGGCGGCCGTCTTCCCGTGGAAGGCCCGCCGGTAGGCGTACGGTGTGGTTCCCGCCACCTTGCGGAACCGCTCCCGGAACGCGGTCGGTGACCCGAACCCGGCCTGTCGCGCGATCCGTTCGACACAGTGGTCGGTGTTCTCCAGCAGGTACTGGGCGCGCCGCACCCGCGCCCGCAGCAGCCACTGCAACGGCGTGGTGCCGGTCTGCTCCCGGAAGCGGCGGCTGAAGGTCCGCTCGCTCATCCCGGCGCGCGCCGCCAGCGCGCCGAGCGTCACCTCCTGGGCGAGGTTGTCCTCGATCCACTCCAGCAGCGGTTCGAGCGCCGAACCCCGGGGCACGGGCGGGTGCTCGTGCACGATGAACTGGGCCTGCCCGCCCTCCCGTTCCAGCGGCATGACCGACATCCGGGCGATGTCCGCGGCGACGGCCGACCCCAGATCCCGCCGGATCATGTGCAGGCACAGATCCAGCGCGGCGGCCGCACCCGCCGAGGTGAGGATCTGCCCGTTGTCCACGTACAGCACGTCCGGCTCCACCTCGACCCGCGGGAACCGGCGGGCCAGCTCGCCCGCGGCGACCCAGTGCGTGGTGGCGCGCAGCCCGTCCAGCAGCCCCGCCTCCGCGAGGACGAAGGCGCCCACGCACACCGACGCGATGCGGGTACCGGCCTCGGCCGCCTGCCGCAGGGCCGCCAGCACCCGGGCGGAGGGCGGCGCGGCCTCCGGCGAGCAGCCCGGCACGATGACGGTGTCGGCCTCCGCCAGGGCCTCCAGCCCCCGGTCGACGCGCAGGGTGAAACCGCCGTCCGCCCGCACCTCCGGTGTCTCGGCGCACAGCCGGACCCGGTAGGCGGGCCGCCCGTCCGGCAACTGGGTCCAGGCGAACGTCTGCTGGGGCGCCGCCATGTCGAACGGGACCACGTGATCGAGAACCAGGATCGCCACGGTGTGCATGACCGCCACCCTAGGGGCATTCCCGCCAGTGCCGTGAGGTGGGCCCTGTGGGGGTCTCGCAGCAGGAGTGCAGGCCGGGGGAGTTGGCGAGAACCCGTGGAAAGCTGTCGTTCCGGCCCCTGGGGGATCACGTCACGGCTTCCTAGCGTGGGCGCTGTCGATCACCTTCACGGAAAGAGCCCCGGTGACCAAGATCCTGCTGTCCCTCCACGTCCTGGCCGCCATCGTCGCCATCGGTCCCGTGACCGTCGCGGCCAGCATGTTCCCGCCGGCGGTGCGCCGCGCGGCTCCCGCGGACGGCGACGCCCCCGGCCCGTCGGCGCTCGGCACGGTCGCACTGCTGCACCGCATCTGCCGCGTCTACGCCGGCGTCGGACTGACGGTCCCGCTGTTCGGATTCGCCACCGGCGCCGCGATGGGCGTCCTGGGCAGCGGATGGCTCGTCACCTCCATCGCCCTGACCGCCGCTGCCGCCGGCGTCCTGGTCGCGTTCGTCCTGCCCCGCCAGGAGGAACTCCTCGGCCGGCTGAAGGGCGAGCAGACCGTGGACCACCGGAACACCGTGCAACTCGCCATGTTCACCGGGATCTTCAACCTCCTCTGGGCCACGGTCACCGTCCTGATGATCGTCCGGCCGGGTTCCACGACCGGAGCCTGACGCCGCCCCCGCCGGCCAGCCACGGATGTCCGGTCTGCGTCAAGTCATCCCAGGGAATTCACACTCCGGGACTCTGTGCCGCCTACACTCGCAGTCTCGCCCCCGTACGGGGCCGACGAGCAGAAAGGCACGTTGACGGGTGTTCCAGGATTCCCCCATCTACGACCGACTCATCGCGGAGCGCGGCGACGTACCCGCACAGGTGCGCCGCGAGGCCGAACGTGTGAGCAGGGAACTGGAGCTGGTCATGCGGCCCTCGCAGTCCCTCGGCTACGACCGGCCGCACTCCCCGGGAGCGGGCTGGCAGCGAGCCGGCATGCTCCCCGGCCCGCGACCGCAGTGACCCGGCGGGCCCGGGCCCGGGGTGTGCCGGGCCCGGTCCTCAGCGCACCGTCGCGTTCGAGCCGTTGACGCGTGACGGCTGCTCGGGGACCGGCCGGGACAGCCACTCGGCGATGGTGCGGGCGATCGGCTGCCCCGTCTCCACCTCGACGAACCCGAACTGCCCCGACTGGTTGCACTCCAGGAACCACCAGGTCCCGTCGGCGTCCTCCGCGAAGTCGAAGGCGCCGTACGCCAGTTCGGCCTCGCGCAGATAGGACAGGACGCCCGGCGCGATGCGCGGCGGGACGTCGGCCGGCTCCCACGGCGCCCCGGGCGCCGCGAAACGCACGTCGACGTCGTCGGGATCGGCGTCCGCCGCCGTCGCCTTGCGGGCGGCCAGCATCCGCTCGCCCACGACGGTGAGCCGGACGTCGGCCCGCTTGGCGATCCGCCTCTGTAACAGCGTCGGCCCGAACGCGACGGCGGAGAAGTCCGTGTCCGGCGCGACCCGGCTCGTCGGCACCGCCCGTGGCGGGTCCTGCGGATGCGCGCCCGACACCGGCTTGACCACCAGGTCCGGGTAGCGCTCGGCGAACTCGCGGGCCGCGCGCGGGAAGGTCGTGATCAGCGTCGCCGGCACGGGCAGCCCGCACCGCTGGGCCAGCCGCAGCTGCCAGGGCTTGTGCCGGGCCCGGACGGCCGCGTCGGGGTGGTTCATCCAGCGCGCGTCCGAGCCCCGCAGCATGCCGTAGAGCGCCTGCGCGGCCTCCTCGGTCAGCCACGCGGACGGCTGGGCCGCCCGCGCGGCCGGCGTGCCGGGCCGGCGCACCCAGACCGACCGCAGCCCCCCGATGCTCACCAGCCGCCCCCCGGCGGACAGATGGCCGCGGAACCGGCCGTGGACGTACTCCCCTGACAGCGCGACACCCCCGGTGAGATCGGCGGGGTCGACCCGGACCACCGGAACCCCGGCGCCGTTCAGGTGCACGACCACCATGTCCGCGGTCACGTCCTCCTCACAGGTGAGGATCAGTACGGTCATCTTCGGCGGCCCGTGGTCAGTCGTCGAAGTGGGTCTTGGAGCCGGCGGTGGACGTCGTGGTGCCGAACTCTGCCAATACGGCGAAGTCGCAGGCGGCGACCCTGCCGTCGCGTAGCAGGTTCAGCTGCAGTCCGGCGTCGTACACGTACGGAGTGGCAGCTTCCAACTCCACCGCCGGGCGCGCGTAGTTGAGCGCGAACGGTTGCATCGTCTCTCCCTCGTCGGTACTGCGCCGATCGAGCGAAGGTCCAGGGGCGCGGCCACCCGGTCCGCCGGCTCGTTTCGGCTTCCAGAGACTTATACGAATCGAACGGGTGGTTGGTTTCCTTACTTTCCGTAGTCATCGGGCCGGTTGGTGGTCCGGCCGGTGTGCCGTACTGCGCTCCCGCTCGCCGAGGGAGCCGCGGACAGTGCGCAGAGCGAGCAGCAGGACGCCGATGTCGTCCAGGTACACCGGGTCCGGCAGCAGGTCGACGGGCAGCACGAAGTAGAGGACCGCGCCCCAGAAGACCCACCGCGGGCCGGTGGGCAGTCCCGCGCGCCGCAGGTCGCGCCGGGTCCGCACCAGCCGCACGAGGATGCCGACGGCGAAGGCGAGGACGAGGGCCGCGAGACCCGCGGCCAGGATGATCACCGTTGTCGTCGTATCCACGGGTTGCCCTCCTCCTGGCGTGCCGCGACACGGGGTGTCCCTTCCTGGATTCCCGTTTCCGGCGGCTGTATTGCGGCCGGGGCCCGACATGTCGGCGCGTCGGCGGATTTTCCCGTGCGGGCGGTCATCCCGGTGGCTCACCCGAGTGGCACGGTGTGACGGGGGCGCCTAGTAATGGTCACCGTAACGTCGCTCGTCACACGACGGGGGGCGCAGGAGCGGCCGCACTCTTCCCATGGAGGCGAGTATGACCACCTGCTCTTCATCACCCCGCTCGAACGAACCTGCCATACCCAGCGAGCCGAACGGGTCCGCCCAGCCGTCCGCCGAGACAACCGTCGCCACCGGCACGTACCAGGTGGAGCAGACGAGCACGCAGCCCGCCGATGCCCACCAGGCCGGCCCGGCGGGTGCCGAGCCTGTCGCCCTCGGCTCCCACCCGGTGGCCGGGTCGGCCGCGCAGCCCACCGCCCCCGGCCTCGACCAGGCAGGTCAGACGGCTCAGACACCGGTGCGGCCCGCTGCCCCCGGCTCCGCCGAGGTACCCGCGCGGCCCGCTTCCCCCGCCACGGACCAGCCCGCGGAGCAGCCTGTCGCCGCGCCGGGTTCCGACCCCGTGGGCCCCGCGGACGACCGGCCCGTCGCCGCGTCCGGTCCCGGCCGGGCGGACCCGGCGGCCGAGCGGCCCGTCGTCGCGTCGGATTCCGGGCAGGCGGGCGTGGCGGACGAGCGGTACCCCGCCCCCGGCACCGACTCCGCCGACCCCACCGACCCCATGAACCACGCACCGGCGCCCCCCGCCCCCGGCGACCTGACGGACGGACAGCAGGGCGCTCCCGTGCTGGACGGGAGCGCTCCTGGGGACGCCCGGCCCGGCCCTTCCGCCCTGGACGAGCCCGCCCCGGCGTCCGCGACCGGCCCGGGCGAGCCGGAGCAGCCCGGTGCGCGGCCGTTCGTCATCCGCTCGCTGGACGACAACCCGGTGGAGCTCCGGCCCGGCACCGGGCCGGGCACCGGCGGAGCGCCCTACGGCGACGCGGTCAGCGACCTGGTGCACGCCGCAGTGGCCGACCGGCCGCTGGAGGAGGTCGTCGACCTCATCACCTCGCTGGAGGAGTCGCCCGACCACACCCAGGCCAAGGTCGACGCGCTCCGCACCGCCGGGGTGACCCGGCCCGTGGAGGACGTCTCCCGGCTGATCGCCCTGCTGACCAAGCCGCCGCGGGACGCCGACTGCGCGGACGAGGCGATCCGCGCCGCGGCCGCCCACCGCCCCGTGGAGGAGGTGACCCGGCTGGTCACCCTGCTGCACAAGGAGCCGCAGGAGCCCCACGTCCGCGAGGAGGCACTGCGGGCGGCCGCCACCGGCCGGTCCGTCGGGGAACTGGTCGAGCTGATCGACCGCCTCGGCCTGGAGCGGTTGGACCGCGACGGCCGCCCGCCGAACGGCACATCGCGCCCCGGCGGCACGGCCGCGAAGCCCGGGACGCCCGTCCGGACGGGCAGGCGCCGCGCGGCACGCAGGGCCGCGGCCGGCGAGACCCACCGGACCCTCGACGCACCGCCCCCGGACCGCGAGCGCGCCCAGGAGCGCTTCGCCCGCTCGGTGTCCTGGTCGGGCTGGCTCGCCGCCCTGGCACTCGCCGTCTGCGCCGTGGCCCACTTCCCGCTCCAGCGCGGCGACGCCTCCCTGCGGCTGCACGCGTTCGCCCTCGGCCTGTCGGTGCTGTGCACGGTGCTGGCGCTGCTGCTGGCCCTGCGCCCCGTCGCCGTGGTGCTGGCCGGGGCGGTGCTGGTGCCCACGGTGCTGGCCGGGGCCCAGGCGTACGGGAGTTCCTTCCCGGCGGCGTCGCTGTCCCGGGCCGTCGACCTCGCTCTCGCCCCGCCCTGGCTCGCCGCCGCGGTCGCCGTGTGCGCGGCGCTGCTGGCCCTCGTCGCGCTGGTCTTCCGCGTGCTGGCGCCCATCGCGAGCCGGGACTGGGCGCCCGCGCAGGCGCCCGATGCGGGCCCCGTGGCGGAGTGACGCCCGCGGTCACCGCGCCGGACTGGATCCGCCCACCGGTGGATCCGGTCCCGCCCGCGCGCCGGGCGCCAGGCGGGCGCGGGGCAGGCGGGACTCGGCGAACACTCCTTAGGCCTGCCGCCCGAGCATCCCGGTCAGCACCCGGTCCGGCGTGAGCGGGAGTTCGCGGAAGCGGACGCCGGTGGCGTGATGGACGGCGTTGCCGATCGCCGCGGCCGTCCCGACGATGCCGATCTCCCCGATGCCCTTGCTGCCCATGGGGTTGAGCCACGGATCGTCCTCGTCGAGCCAGTGCGCCTCGATCTCGCCGACGTCGGCGTGCACGGGCACGTGGTACGAGGCCAGGTCCGACTCGGTGAAGTCACCGAACGCGGCGTCCACCGTGCTGCCCTCGGTCAGCGCCATGCCCAGACCCATCGTCATGCCGCCGACGAACTGGGAGCGTGCCGTGCGGGCGTTGAGGATGCGCCCGGCCGCGTACACCCCGAGCAGCCGGCCCACGCGCACCTCGCCGGAGACGGTGTCCACGGCGACCTCGGCGAAGTGCGCCCCGAAGGCGTGCCGCGCCCGTTCGCTCTCGGCGTCCGCCGTGCCGGTCGTGTCCGCCAGGGCCTCGACGCCCTCCTCGGGCAGCGGCCCGGTGCGCTCGGCCAGCCGCCGGGCCAGCCGGGCACAGGCCTCGTGCACCGCCCAGCCCCAGGAGGCGGTGCCGGAGGAGCCGCCGGCCAGCGGCGCGGGCGGGAGTTCACTGCTGCCGATCTCGGTCCGCACCCGCTCCAGCGGCACCCCGAGGGCGTCGGCGCCCACCTGGGCGAGCACGGTCCGGGCCCCCGTGCCGATGTCGGTGGCGTTGACCCGCACCAGGTACGTCCCGTCCGGCAGCGCGCGGGCCGCGGCCGTGGAGGGCCCCACCATGGCGGGGTACGTCGCCGCCGCCACCCCCGTGCCCAGCAGCAGGGGCCCTTCCCGGCGGGCACCCGGGCGGGGATCGCGCCCGGCCCATCCGAAGCGCCGGGCGCCCTCCCGCAGGCATTCGACCAGGTGCCTGCTGCTGAACGGCCTGCCGCTGTCGGGCTCGACGTCCGGTTCGTTGCGGACACGCAACTCGACCGGGTCCATGCCGAGTTCGGTGGCGAGCTCGTCCATGGCGGACTCCAGCGCGTACATGCCCGGGGCCTCGCCCGGCGCCCGCATCCACGACGGCGAGGGCACGTCCAGCGCGGTGACCCGGTGCACCGTACGGCGGTGGGGCGCGGCGTACATCACGCGAGCGGGGACCGCCGCGTGCTCCACGAACTCCTTGATGCGGGAGGTGTGCGTGGTGACCTCGTGCGTGAGGGACGCCAGGCGGCCGTCCGCGTCGGCCCCCAGCCGCAGCCGGTGCAGGGTCGGGGCGCGGTGCCCGACGACGGCGGGCAGGTACCGGCGGGGGAGCGCCACGGTGACCGGCCGCCCGGTCTGCCGCGCCGCCATCGCGGCGAGGACGACGTCGGGCCGTGGCGTCCCCTTGGAGCCGAAGCCGCCGCCGACGTGCTCGGCGGTGACGACGATCCGCTCCTCGGGCAGGCCGAACAGCCCGGCGAGCGCGGCCCGTACCGCGTTGGTGCCCTGGCTGGAGGTGTGCACCGTGAGCCGGCCGTCCTCCCAGCGGGCGGTGCTGGCGTGCGGCTCCATGGGGTGGTTGTGCAGCGGCGGCACCCGGTACACCACGTCGACCCGGGCGGCCGAGGAACCGAACGCCCCGTCGGCGTCGCCCTGCTCACGCAGGCCCGGCTCACCGGCGTTGGCCTCCTCGGGCACGTACAGGCCCGGGTGCGAGGCGGTGAGGGCCACGTCGTGCTCCTCCGCGTCGTAGCCGACGCGGACGGCGGCGGCGCCGGCCCGGGCCGCCTCCAGGGTCTCGGCCACCACCAGGGCCACGAACCAGCCCCGGTGCGGGACCCGCGGGTCCTGGAGCACGGCGAGCGTGGCATCGTCCGGTTCCCGCAGCCGCGGCGCGTTCTCGTGGGTGAGGACGGCCAGCACACCCGGCACGGCCAGGGCGGCCGCCGTGTCGACGCCGGTCACCCGCCCCCGGGCGACAGCCGCCGGCACGGGCCAGGCCTGGGCCCGCCCGGGCACGTGGTGCTCGGCGGCGTAGCGGGCGGTGCCGCTGACCTTCTCCCGTCCCTCCCGGCGCTCGGCGGGAGCGCCCACGCTGCCGGTCATGAGGCCCTCCTCGTGAGCGCGGTGTCCGTGAGCCGGGACAGCACGTCCACGGCGAGGTTCCGGGCGAGCGGCACCTTGTAGGCGTTGTCCCGCAGCGGCCGCGCGGCGGAGAGTTCGAGGTCGACGGCGTGCTCGAACGCGGCGAGGGTGGGGGCCGCGCCCAGCAGCGCCTCCTCCGCCCGCCGGGCCCGCCACGGCCGGTGCGCCAGCGCCCCGAAGGCGAGACCCGCATGGCGGACCACACCGTCCTCGACATGCAGCACGACCGCGACGGAGGCGAGCGCGAAGGCGTACGAGGCCCGGTCGCGTGCCTTGCGGTACGCCGACGGCAGCCCCGCCGCGGCGGCGGGCAGCACCACGCCGGTGACCAGCTCCCCGGGGCGGATCTCGGTGTCCCGCTCGGGCCGGTCCCCGGGCAGCCGGTGGAAGTCCGCCGCCGCGACACGCCGGGCACCCTCGGGGCCGTACAGCTCGACACGCCCGTCCAGGGCGGCCAGCGCCACCGCCATGTCCGAGGGATGGGTGGCGATGCAGTGCGCGGAGTGCCCCAGCACCGCGTGGTCGCGGTGGACACCGTCCCGCGCGCCGCAGCCGCTGCCCGGCTCGCGCTTGTTGCACGGCTTGGACAGGTCCTGGAAGTACGGGCACCGGGTGCGCTGGAGCAGATTGCCCCCGGTCGTCGCCGCGTTGCGGAGCTGCCCGGAGGCGCCCGCGAGTACCGCCTGCGACAGTGCCGGGTACCGGTCGCGCACCAGCGGGTGGGCCGCGAGGTCGCTGTTGCGGACCATCGCCCCGATCCGCAGCCCGCCGTCGGGCAGTTCCTCCACCGCGTCCAGCGGCAGCCGGGTGACGTCGATGAGCGCGGCGGGCGTCTCCACGCCGAGCTTCATCAGGTCGACGAGGTTGGTGCCGCCGCCGAGATAGCGGGCGCCGGTGTGGGAGGCGTACGCGGAGGTCGCCTCCTCGACGCTCCCGGCGCGGACGTAGGCGAACTCCTTCACGGGATCACGTCCTCCACCGCCTCGGCGATGCGCGGATACGCACCGCACCGGCACAGGTTGCCGCTCAGCCGCTCCCGGATCTCGTCCCGGTCCAGCGGCACCGGCTCACCCGAGGGCGCGGCCGGATCGGTGACGTGCGAGGGATGTCCGGCCGCCGCCTCGGCGAGCACGCCGGCCGCGGAGCAGATCTGGCCCGGGGTGCAGTAGCCGCACTGGAAGGCGTCGCGTTCCAGGAAGGCGCGCTGCAGCGGGTGCGGTTCCTCCCCGTCGCCCGCGAGGCCCTCGACGGTGGTGACCTCGCAGCCGTCCAGGGCGACGGCGAACAGCAGACAGCTGTTCAGGCGCCGCCCGTCCACCAGGACCGTGCAGGCGCCGCACTGACCGTGGTCGCAGCCCTTCTTGGCGCCCGTGAGGCCGAGATCCTCCCGCAGGAGGTCCAGCAGGACCCGCCGGTGGTCGACCGTGAGCGTGTGGGGTTTGCCGTTGACGCGGAGCGTCGTCTCCGAGTGGTGCTGGTCGTTGCCCATGTCGTCGAGGACCTTTCCGGGCGGGCCGTACTGCCGTACCGGAACGCGTATCCACGAGACCTCGACTGACACGTCCGCCCCGCGAGGCGGACACCTCCTAGGGCGCCGACTTCACCTGCTGGACGTCGGCGCTCCCCGGGTCCTCGGCCGTCGTCGCCGGGCGCCTGGTCCTGAAGCGTTCCAGGGTCCGGGTGAGCTGCTGGAGCGGGGACGCGGCGGCCGCACCGGACGGCTCCTGCCGGGCCGGAGCGGCCCCGGCGGACTCCTGGTAGGCGGCCAGGGCCTCGTGGGCGCGTTCGGCCGCCTCCCGGTACAGGTCACGCGACTTCGTCATGGCCTCCAGCGCCTCGGCGTACATGGCCACCAGACCGCGCTGGCGCTCCAGCTCCTCCTGGAGCGTCAGCAGGTGCCAGTCCTCCCGCAGCGCGGTGAGGGCGTCCTCGGCGCCGTCGGGCAGGGGTCTCGGCAGCGCCGCGAACCGCGTCACGGCGTCGACGAGGTCGGCGGGCTCGGAGCCGTCGAGGAAGACCGCGCGTACCGAGAAGTCCTGGGCGTCGTAGCCCTCCGGGGCCGGTGTGCCGGGCAGTACCACGGCACCGCCGCGCGGCACCTGGACACCGAGGTCGCGCAGGGCCCAGTTGAGGCCCCGGTGCTGCTGGGGCGCGGCGCGGTGCTCCACCACGCGGTGCCGCAGGCCCGGCGGGAGCCACCGCGCGAGCGGCACCCGGCCGCGGTCGTCGGTGGTCATCGCCTCGTGGACGACCACGTGGATGTGCCAGCCGCCGCGCACCGCGTTCCGCAGCAGGCGACGGGTCTCCTTGTCGTCCTGGGGGAGCGGGTTGATCTCGCGCAGGGACAGGTCCGTGGCGGGATCCTGGACCCACGCGGTGTCCGGCTCCTCGGGCCAGAACAGGCCGGCCGGGGACGGCCACGCCTCCCGCCACGGCTGCTCGGCCTCCGCGACCAGCAGCCACTCCTGCGCGTCGCCCGGGCCGGGCGCCAGACTCAGCCGGGCGCGCACGGTCACGGTGTCGTCCACCCGCCAGCGGGCCTCGAAGACCCCCTCCGAGGGGGCGGCCTCGTCGGCGGGCAACTCCACGAAGTCGTCGATGTCGCGGCTGTCCTTGCGCTGCTGGAGCGAGCGCCGGAGAGCGTCTTCCGCGGCGCCTCCGGTACGGCGGCCGCGGGCCAGCCACACCGTGGCGGGGGTGAGGGGGCGGACGGTGGGGGAGGTCGGCATGGGTCCATCTGTGAGCGTGGGTACGTGTGCCTGCCAGTATCGTCGCCGCAGGCCGGCGGGGATCACCCGGGGTCGCGTCCCGGTCGGGGCTCCCGTCCCGTACGCACCTACGAGCGGTCACCTCCCCGGTCGGGGCGCGGCTCGCGGCCCGGTACGACGTCGGTCACGCCCGACTCCTCGGCGGTGTCCTCACCGCCGGGACGGGGCGTGCTCCGGCCGCCTGCCTGACCGCCGCCGGTGGTGCCGTAGCCGCCCGGCACGCCGGGGACGCTGTCCGCGTCAGCCTCGTCACGGCTGATGTGGCGGGTGGCGCGCACACCCGCGCGCCGCTCCGGGTGCGGATAGCTGAAGGGACGGGCGGCGGCCCGCTCCTCCTCGGTGCTCTCCGGCCGGCTCCCGCGGTCGTTCGGTTCCGCGCTGTTGTCGTCACTCATGGGGCACCGCGTACCCGTGCCGAGCTGTGCCATGTGAGGACGCGGGCCGCGCCTTGCGGCCCCGGGCAGCGCCCGGGGGCAGGGACGGGAGTGCGGGGAGTGCGCCCTGCGCGCGGGGTGTGCGCGCCGCGCGCACACACGTGGATCTCACTCGTGGTCCGGCCCCCGGGGGTTTCCCGACAATGGTGCGCACGAGCAGGGCCCGCCCACCATCCGCATCGGGGCGGGTCCTGCTCGCTTCCCGGGAGGCTCTCCCCGGCGTCGGCCGCCCCGCCCGTCAGCGGACCGGCAGACCCGCCAGCGCGCCCACCCCGGCGGCGCAGGCGAGGACGGCGCAGGCACCGGCCGCGTGGCGCCTGAGCAGGGCGTGCCGCAGGGCGGCGTAACGGGTCTCGTACTCGTGCCGCAACTGCTCGGCCCGCCGGACCGTGCCGAGCAGCAGCTGACGGGTGACGTCCAGGCGCGTGCGGACGTAGTGCCCGGCGACCTCCTCGGCCTGGGCGGTGGTCAGCCACGGCATCCGGGCGCACAGGTCCTCCGCCTCGCGTCGCGCCTGGTCCCGATGGGCCTGGGCGAGGAGGTAGCCCTCCACCTCGTCGGCCAGGACGTGCGGCGGCCCGCCGGCCGGCGCCCCGCGTCTGCCGCGTCTCACGGCCGTTCGCCCTTGTGCCCGCCGGCGTCGAGCACATCGCGCTGCCCGCCGGTGTTCTCCGCCTCGTCGAGGACGGCCAGGTCCGGGTGGCGCAGGTCGAAGGCCGGGGACTCGGAGCGGATCTTGGGCATGGTGAGGAAGTTGTGGCGGGGCGGCGGGCAGGAGGTGGCCCACTCCAGCGAGCGCCCGTAGCCCCACGGGTCGTCGACCTCGACCTTCTCGCCCTTCTGGGCCGTCCGCCACACGTTGTAGAGGAACGGCAGCGTCGACAGGCCGAGGAGGAAGGCGCCGATGCTGGAGACGGTGTTGAGCGCGGTGAAACCGTCGGCGTCCAGATAGTCGGCGTAGCGGCGGGGCATGCCCTCGGCGCCCAGCCAGTGCTGCACCAGGAACGTGGTGTGGAAGCCGGTGAAGAGCGTCCAGAAGTGGATCTTCTCCAGGCGCACGTCGAGCATGGTGCCGGTCATCTTCGGCCACCAGAAGCTGAACCCGCCGAACATCGCGAACACGATCGTGCCGAACAGCACGTAGTGGAAGTGGGCGACCACGAAGTAGCTGTCGGTGACGTGCCAGTCCAGGGGCGGCGAGCCCAGGATGACCCCGGTCAGGCCGCCGAAGAGGAAGGTGACGAGGAAGCCGGCCGCCCACAGCATCGGCGGTTCGAACGAGAGCGAGCCCTTCCACATCGTGCCGATCCAGTTGAAGAACTTCACGCCCGTCGGCACGGCGATCAGATACGTCATGAAGGAGAAGAACGGCAGCAGCACCGCGCCGGTGGCGAACATGTGGTGCGCCCACACCGTCACCGACAGGCCGGCGATCGCGATCGTGGCACCGATCAGCCCGGTGTAACCGAAGATCGGCTTGCGGGCGAAGACCGGGATGATCTCGCTGATCACACCGAAGAACGGCAGCGCCAGGATGTAGACCTCGGGGTGGCCGAAGAACCAGAACAGGTGCTGCCACAGGACCGCGCCGCCGTTCTCGGCGTTGAACACCTGGGCGCCGAACCGCCGGTCCGCCTCCAGCACCAGCAGGGCGGCGGCCAGCACCGGGAAGGCCAGCAGCACCAGCACCGAGGTGAGCAGCACGTTCCAGGTGAAGATCGGCATCCGGAACATGGTCATGCCCGGGGCGCGCATGCAGATGATCGTGGTGATGAAGTTGACCGAGCCGAGGATCGTGCCGAAGCCGGACAGCGCCAGCCCCATGAGCCACAGGTCCCCGCCGACGTGCGTGGTGCGCTCACCGCCGCTGAGCGGGGTGTACGCGGTCCAGCCGAAGTCGGCGGCGCCCTGCGGGGTGAGGAAACTGCCGAGCACGATCAGGCCGCCGAAGAGGAACAGCCAGTACGACAGCATGTTCAGCCGGGGGAACGCCACGTCGGGCGAGCCGATCTGCAGGGGCATGACGGCGTTGGCGAAGCCGGCGAAGGTGGGCGTCGCGAACAGCAGCAGCATGATCGTGCCGTGCATGGTGAACGCCTGGTTGTACTGCTCGCCGGAGAGGATCTGCAGCCCCGGCCGCGCCAGCTCCGCCCGGATGGCCATCGCCAGCGCCCCGGCGATCAGGAAGAAGACGAACGACGTGATCAGGTACAGGTGCCCGATCTTCTTGTGATCGGTGGTCGTCACCCAGGTGACGATCACCTTCCCTCTGCCGCGGCGCTCCACCGCGGGTACCGGCGCGACGGGCTCGGTATAGGTCGCCATGAGTTCCTCGATCGGCAGCAACGGTGTCTGGACACCAGGGCGGAAGCCGGGTCCGGCTCGGAGGAAACTAGCCCCGGCGGTCCGTCCCCTTCGTGTGTCCTCGCGGTGTGCCCGGCTGAATGGCCGAATTGTCCAGTCGTCCGAGCGGTCCGCGACTCGTTTCGCTTGATGTGTCATGGTTTGTCATGAAGTAGCTGCGGCACTCGGGTGGAGGTCCGGCCCGTCGGCCGGGCGGAACAGAGGGTGGTCGATGACGACGATCGGCGTGGAAGAGGAGTATCTGCTGCTCGACCCGGTCACGGGCCTGCCGGTTCCCCATGCGGACAAGGTGCGGGCAGCGGCGGGCGTGGGGCGTCTCGTGGCCGACCAGGAGGTGCAGTACGAGCTGCTGCAGGCCCAGGTCGAGGTGGCCACGCCGGTGTGCGACACCCTGGAGGAGGTCGGCGGGCACCTGCTGCGGCTGCGCCACGCCGTCGGAGTGGCTGCCGAGGAGCACGGCTGCCGGATCGCCGCCTGCGGCACACCCCCGGTGCGTCACGGCCGTCCCGTGGCCGTCACCGACCAGGCCCGGTACCGGGCGATGGTCACGCAGGCGCCGCAGCTGGTGGCGGAGCAGCTGGTCAACGGCACCCACGTCCACGTCGCCGTGCCCGACCGCGAGGCGGGCGTGCAGGTCCTGAACCGGATCCGGCCCTGGCTGCCCACCCTGACCGCCATGGCGGCGAACTCCCCGCTGTGGGACGGCCACGACACCGGCTTCGCGAGCTGGCGCACGGTGATCTTCAGCCGCTGGCCCGTCAGCGGCATGCCCCCGGCCTTCCGGGACGCGGCCGACTACGACCGGCGCGCGCAGCGGCTCGCGGAGGCCGGGCTGATCTCCGACATCGGCCAGCTCTACTGGCAGGCCCGCCTGTCGTCGCGCTACCCCACCGTCGAGGTGCGGTGCCTGGACGTCCAGCTGCACGCCGACGAGGCGGTCATGCTGGCCGCGATCACCCGGGGCCTGGTGGAGACCGCCCTGGCGGAGACGGCCGCCGGCGCGCCCCTGCCCGACTGCGCCCCGGAGATGCTCCAGGCCGCCATGTGGCACGCCGCCCGCCACGGCCTCGACGACACCCTGGTCGACCCGGGCGGCACACCGCACCGCGCCGGCGACATGCTGTACGAGTTCCTGCGCCACGTCGCTCCCGCACTCGACGCCTCCGGCGACACCCGGCAGGTCACGTCCCTGATCCACCGGCTCCTGCAGGACGGCACCGGCGCGGACCGGCAGCGCGCCGCCCTCGCGCAGGGCGGCCTCCCGGCGGTCACCGACCTCATCAGCGCCCGGGGCACGATTCCGTGACGGGGCACTCGGCCGGTGCGCGGCGCACCGCGTGACCGGCGCCGCCGGGGGCCGGGGGCCGGCTTTTCGGACGCCGCCGCGGGTGACCGTCCCGTGCGACGAACGGAGGTGGACCGTGAGCGAGCGGAGCGGCGAGGGCGGACGGCGGATGCTCGCCGATCTGCTGGACGCCAGTCACCTCATGCCGATCGAGCTGCTGCCCGCCAAGGCCTCCGAGTGCGCGCGTGCCGCCGACTTCCACCACGTGCTGATCTACCTGGCGGACCTGCAACGCAGCACCCTGTGCCTCCTCCCCGGCGACGAGGCGGCGGCCCGGGGGCATGAGCCCGTGCTGCAGATCGAGGGGACGGTCGCCGGGCGCGCCTTCCAGCACGGCGACGTGCTGCCCGCCGGGCCGCCGGGCGACGACACGTTCGACTGGTGGGTGCCGCTGCTGGACGGGACCGAACGCATCGGGCTGCTGCGGGTGAGCGCCGGGCGCAACGACGCCGGCACCCGCGCGGACATGGAGGCGCTGGCCGCCCTCGTCTCGCTGATCGTCGTCAGCAAGCGGGGCACCAGCGACGCGCTGGCCAGGCTGGTCCGCGCCCGGCCGATGAGCGTGGCCGCCGAGATGCAGTGGAACCTGCTGCCGCCGCGCACCTACGCCGACGGCAGGGTGGCGATCTCGGCCGCTCTGGAACCGGCCTACGACATCAGCGGCGACGTCTTCGAGTACGCCGTCGACGGGCCCCTGGTCCACCTGACCATCTTCGACGCGATGGGCCACGACACCGCCGCGGGTCTCTCCGGGGCGCTCGCGCTGGGCGCCTGTCGCAACGCCCGCCGCCAGGGCGCCGACCTCCTCGCCAAGGCGGAGGCCGTCGAAGCCGCCCTCCTCGAGCAGTACGACCACCGGCGCTACGTCACCGGCGTCCTGGCCACGCTCGACACCCGCACCGGCGGCCTGCAGTGGATCAACCGCGGTCACCACCCGCCGATCATCATCCGCGACAACCGCTGGACGACTCACCTCACCTGCCCGCCGGCCCACCCGATGGGCACCGACCTCGGACTGCGCGGCACGGTGTGCGAGGAGCACCTCCAGCCCGGGGACCGCGTCGTGCTCTACACCGACGGCATCACCGAGGCGCGCCGCTCCGGCGACCGGGAATTCGGCCTGGACCGGTTCACCGACTTCCTCATCCGCCACCACGCCGACGGACTGCCCGTCCCCGAGACGCTGCGCCGCCTCATCCACGCCGTCCTCGAGTACCACGACGGCCGTCTCCAGGACGATGCCACCGTCCTCATCTGCGAATGGATCGGCCCGCACGCGGAACCGGCCCGGACGGCGGCCGACCTGACCGGCCTGTACCCCTCACGGCGACGCCCGGCCGACCGCGAAGACGCCTGACCGGCGACGGCCCGCCTGTCGCCGTCCTTCAGCGTGACGCCAGCCCGTGCCGCTGGGCCGCCGCTCCGAAGTAGTCGCCGCCCTTGCGCCGGACGTCGTCGGTGCCCCAGGCCTGCTCACCGTCGGCGGCCGGGCCGCCCTCCCTGGCGGCGTTCTGCCGCAGCGGGGCCGGGACGAGTCTCGGTATGTGCTTCGAGCAGTGGATGTACGCCTCCTCCACCTCGACCTCCACCCACATCTGGGGGCGGCGGCCGGGCACCGGGTCGACGGGCAGGCCCGGGTGCCGCCGGCGCATGGCGTCATCGGCGACCAGCTCCGCGCGGCCGTTGACGTGGAGGCCGATGCGGTCCCGGGAGAAGTCGATCATCAGGATGCCGATGTGCGGGTTCTCCCGGATGTTGCCGAGCGAGGCCATGACGCCGTTGCCGCGGTACTCCGGGTAGGCCAGGGTCGCGTCGTCGAGTACCCGCAGGAAGCCGGGCGGGCCGGCCCGGAAGGTGCTGTCGCACTCCCCGCGGCTGTCCGCCGTGGCGAGGAAGAACATCTCCTGACGGGCCACGAACTCCTTCATCCGCGGATTGAGCCGGTCCAGCACCTGCTCGTCGTAGAACCGGTCGGCGCGTTCGACGGTGCCCAACTCGCGCTGTATGTGGTGCTCTCCGTGGCTTCCGGGGCGCTCTGCCCGCTGGTCGTCGTACAAGGTTCCTCCTGGCAGGGATGGTCCGCCCGCGTCCGCCACGGCACGCGTGGCTGATTCGATCGCCTTGCAGGCCGAAAAGCGCCACCGGCCCTGCACGTGAGGGTAGAACAACCGCTCTCCCATGCCGCTTTGCGGTCCCGGCGTCCCTCCTGTCACGCGGAGGCAGGAGATTTTGCAGAGACTGCACCTTTGCATAGTATGAAGAAATGACGGAGGGGAATCCGGCGGCTCCCGGGCTGCGGGAACGCAAGAAGAAGGCCACGCGAGCCGCCCTGGTGGCGGCCGCCGTGCGCCTCGCGGCGGAGCACGGCGCGGAGAACGTCACCGTCGACGCGATCAGCGAGGCCGCCGGCGTCTCCGCGCGGACGTTCTTCAACTACTTCGACGCACGTGACGACGTCTTCGTGATGATCGGCGCGGAGTCGAGCGCGAGGGTCCGGCAGGCCGTCCTCGCGGCGCCCCCCGACGTCCCCCCGCTGGAGGCACTGCGCGACGCCATCGCATCCGAGCTGGCGGAGATCGAGCAGCACCAGGAACTGTGGCGCCTGCACTCGGAGGTGCTGCGCCGCTCGCCGCACCTGCTCGCACGCAGTATCGGCGCCCACCTGGCGGACGAACTCGCCCTGGCCGAAACGCTCGCCGAGCGCATCGGCACCGGTTCGCCGCTCTTCTCCGAGGAACGCCCGGACTCCGCGTCGCCGGACGACGTCCGCAGGAGGCGGGCGCTGGGCCTCTACCCACGCCTGCTGGCCGCCGTCGGCGTCACGGCCGTCCGGGTCGCCGTCGAGCACTGGTGCGTCCGGCAGGACGAAGTCGCCTTCGCGGACGTCTTCCGGGAGACGTTCGAGCAACTGGCCGCAGGGCTTCCGGCCCCGGCCCCGGCAGACCGGTAACCACTCCGCACCGCGAACTGCCACCGTCAACAGTGTGAAAGAGATGATGTGACTTCTTCAGCGGCGCCGGTAGAGGCGTCACCGTCCGCCATGTCCAACCGGCAGATACTCCAGGCCATGTCGGGACTGATGGCGGGCATGTTCGTCGCCATCCTGGCCGGCACCGTGGTCTCCAACGCGCTGCCGCGGATCATCGCCGACCTGGGGGCCAGCCAGTCCTCCTACACCTGGGTCGTCACCGCCGAACTGCTGGCCATGACGGCGACCGTGCCCCTGTGGGGCAAGCTCTCCGACCTCTACAACCAGAAACTGCTGCTCCAGCTCTCCCTCGGCCTGTTCGTCGTCGGCTCGCTGCTGGCCGGCTTCTCCCACGACGTCGGGCTGCTCATCTTCAGCCGAGTCGCCCAGGGCATCGGCGCCGGTGGCCTCACCGCGCTCGCGCAGGTCGTGATGGCCGCGATCATCCCGCCGCGCAGGCTGGGCAAGTACGCCGGCATCTTCGGCGCCGTGTTCGCCGTGGGCACCGTCGCCGGTCCGCTGATCGGAGGCGTCCTCGTCGACACCTCCTGGCTCGGCTGGCGCTGGTGCTTCTTCATCGGCGTGCCCTTCGCCCTGCTCGCCATCGCCCTGCTCCAGCGCACCCTGCACCTGCCCACCGTCCGCCGCGAGGCGAGGATCGACTACCTCGGCGCCTTCCTGATCGTGGCGGGCGTCTGCGCGCTGCTGATCTGGGTCACGCTCGCCGGGAACGAGTTCGACTGGGCGTCCTGGCAGACCGCCGCGCTGACCGGCGGGGGAGTGGCACTGCTCGTCGCCGCCGTGTTCGTCGAGGCGAAGGTCGCCGAACCGGTCATCCCGCTGGGCATCTTCCGCAACCGCACCGTCACGCTGACCACCGTCGCCAGCCTGTTCGTCGGCGTGGCCATGTTCGGCGGCACGGTCTTCCTGTCGCAGTACTTCCAGGTGTCCCTGGGCAAGTCCCCCACGGTCGCGGGCCTGATGAGCCTGCCGATGATCCTGGGGCTGCTGCTCTCCTCCACCGTCGCCGGGCAGATCATCAGCGCGACCGGGCGGTGGAAGGTGTACCTCGTCGTGGGCGCGGTCACCATGACCGCGGGCCTCGGACTGCTCTCCACGATCGGGGCCGACACCCACTTCGCGCTGCTCAGCCTCTACATGGCCGTGATGGGCATCGGCGTCGGCATGCTGATGCAGAACCTGGTGCTGGCGGCGCAGAACGACGTCCCGGCGGCCGAACTGGGCGCCGCGACCTCGGTGCTGTCCTTCTTCCGCAGCATGGGCGGCACCATCGGCACCAGCGTGCTCGGCGCGATCCTGGCCAACCGTGTCGCCTCCGAGATGACCAAGAGCCTGGAGGGCTCGGGCGCCGCCGCGGGCGGGGGCCAGGCCGGGCACGGGGGCGTGCCCGACATGACCGCCCTGCCGGAGCCGATGCGGAACATCGTGGAGCACGCGTACGGGGTCGCCACCGCCGAACTCTTCCTCGTCGCCACGCCCTTCGCGCTGCTCGCGCTGATCGCCGTGCTGTTCATCAAGGAGAAGCCACTGAAGACCACCAGCGGCATGGAGCGGCTCTCCGAGGAGTCCACGCACACCGCCGGGCCGGCCGCGGACGGCACCCGCCCGCGCGTCGACGCGGACGCCTGACGCCGACGTCTGACGCCGAC
>NZ_JBEYZD010000086.1:0-37323 GCF_040645895.1 Streptomyces olindensis
GGACGCCCGCGACCGTGTCGGGCAGCCCGGCGGCGATGGCCGCGATCCGCGCGATGTCGGAGCCCTGGTCGCCGACCGGGCCGACGACGCCGAGGCGCGGGGCGCCCGAGGCGCGCGGGGCCCGGGCCGTGCCGTGGGCGCCGCCGGCCAGCTCGTCGGGGGCCGGGACGCGCATCGAGGTGTGGGTGTCCCGGTTGGAGTCGGCCGGCTTCGCGCCCGGCACCAGGGGGACCGCGCCCCGCCGCCTGGCCTGCTTGCCTGCCGGTGCCGGTCCGGCCGGCTGCTCCTCCCGGTCGGCCTCCTCGGCCTGCTCGGTGTCCGGCTCGTCGACCTCCAGCGGCGGCATGCCCTCCAGCATCGGCAGCAGCTCCCGCAGGCGGGCGCCCAGCTCGGAGGCCCGCAGCCGGGAGGCCGGGGCCTTGGCCAGGCACTGCACGAGCAGCTGCCACAGCTCGTCGGGGATGCCGGGCAGCGGGACGACCGTCTCCGTGACGTGCCGGCGCAGGACCGCGCCCGGGTGGCCGCCGCCGAACGGCGTGAAGCCCGCGAGCAGCTCGTAGAGGACGGTGGCGAGCGCGTAGATGTCGACCGAGGCGCGCGGGGGCAGGCCCTCGACGATCTCCGGGGCGAGGTAGTCCGGCGTGCCGATGATCTTCGTGGCCTTGGTGCGGCGCGGGGTGTCGATGAGCTTCGCCACGCCGAAGTCGGTCAGCAGCGCGCGGTGGGAGCCCCCGGGGCCGAGCGGGCCCTGCATGTCCAGCAGGACGTTCTCCGGCTTGACGTCCCGGTGGACCACCCCGGCGGCGTGCGCGGCCGCCAGCCCGTCGGCGATGTCGGCCGCGATCGCGACGGCCGCCTCGGGGGCGAGGCGCCGGTCCCGCTCCAGCCGGGTGCGCAGGTCCGTGCCGCGGACGAGATCCATGACGAGGGCCAGGTCGTTGCCGTCGACGACCAGGTCGCGCACGGACACCACGTGCGGGTGCTCCAGGCCGAGCAGGGCCGTGCGCTCCTGGACGAAGCGTCCGACGAGTTCCTGGTCGGACGCGAGGTCCTCGCGCAGCAGCTTGATGGCGACGGGTCCTTCGGGGCCCTCGCCCAGCCACACCGTGCCGGCGCTGCCCCGCCCCAGGATCTGGTGGGCGGTGTACCGGCTGCCGATCTTCCGTGCCAAGGCTGCTCCTACCGACGCGTGTTGTCGCTAAAACTACGCGTCCGGGGAGCCAACCTTCACCGCCGAGGCGGAAATCACCCGCCAGGTGTCGACAAATCACCAACCCCGCAGGGTGGTTCGGGTCAGTTCGTGCCCGAACCGCTCCCGCCGATCTTCTCGAACCAGCCGGTCACCGTGGAGAACCAGTCGGTGAGCTGGTCCCAGTAGCCCTTGGTGGTGCCGATCCACTCCTGGAGCGGGCTCAGCTCCCAGATCAGCCAGCCGGCGACGAACAGGATGACGATCGTGAACAGGCAGCCCTTCAGACAGCCGAGGCCGGGGATGCGCATCGGATTGGCGCTGCGCTGCCTCGGCTGCCGGGGCTCGCGCTGGGGCCGCTGCGGCTGCTGGGGCTGCTGAGGCTGGGCCGGGGGCGCCGGCGGGGCGTAGCGCTGCGGCGGCTGGGGCCGCTGGGGCTGGGGGGCGTACTGCTGGGGCTGCTGCTGCGGGTGGCCGTAGCCGGGCCCGGGCGGGGGCGCCTGGTGGCGCGGGGGCTGCTGCTGCGGCCGGGCGACCTGGCGCTGGGGGCGGCGGCGCAGCGGGTCCTGGCCGGGGTCGAGGTACTGGACCTGCGTCTGCTCGTTGCGGTCGCGGGCGGCCCGCAGCTGGTTCTGCCAGGGGTGCGGGTCCTCCGGGCCGCCCTGGCCCTGCTGGCCGGGGTGACCGGGCGCGCCCGGCGGGACCGGCGGCATGACGGCGGTCGGGTCGGCCGCGCCCCGGTTGGGGAGCACGGCGGTGGGGTCGGCGGCACCGGCCGGGCCGCCGGTGTGCCCCATGACGCTGGTCGCGGCGTTCGGGTCGTAGGAGCCCGCGCCCTGCGGGAGGACCTGGGTGGGGTCGGCCGCGCCGGGGGTGTCCGGCACGGGCGCGGGGGCCGGGTCGGGCACCAGGAGCGCGCCGACGCCCTCCGCGGCGGCGATCTGCGCGGAGTTCGCGTGCACGCCGATGCCCTCGGCGACGACGCGCAGGCCGCGGGCGAGGTTCTCGGCGCTGGGCCGTTCGTCCGGGTTCTTGCGCAGGCAGCGCTCGATGACCGTCCACAGCGGGTCGGGGACGGTGGAGGGGCGGCGCGGCTCGGCGCTCAGGTGCTGGTGCAGCACCTCCAGGGCGGAGCTGCCGGCGAACGGCGGGCGGCCGGTGACCAGCTCGTACAGCAGGATCCCGGCGCCGTAGATGTCGACGGCGGAGGTCTGCGGGCGGCCCTCGGCGGACTCGGGCGCGACGTACGCGGGCGTGCCGACGAACTCCTGGGTGCGGGTCAGGCCCGGGGAGTCGGCGAGGCGGGCGATGCCGAAGTCGGTCAGCAGCGGGTGCATCTGCCCGTCGTACTGCTGGAGCAGCACGTTGGCCGGCTTCAGGTCGCGGTGGACGACGCCGTCGGCGTGGCTGGCGGCGAGCGCGTCGGCGATCTGGGCGGTGAGCAGCGCCGCCGCGACGGGCGAGAAGGGGCCGTTCTCACGCAGGTAGCGGTGCAGGTCGGGGCCCTCGACGAGGTCCATGACCAGGGCCAGCAGCTCGCCCTCGACGACCAGGTCACGGACCCGGACGATGTTGGGGTGCGTCAGCCGGAGCAGGACGGAGCGCTCCCGGAGGAACCGCATCACGATGTCGGGGTCGCCGGCCAGCTCCTCCTTGAGGACCTTGATCGCGACGGTCTCGCCGGGCTGTCCCGGCACGGCCGCCTCGGCGCCCGCGGTCTCGCGCTGGCGGGCTCGCCAGACGGTGCCCGTGGCGCCGCGTCCGAGCGGCTCCTCGAGCAGGTACTTGCTGCCTACCGGCCGCACGTCATGCGCTCCCTGGTGCTTGCCTTGCCTGCTGGCCTGTCCGACCCACTGTAGTGCCGGGCGGCCGAGGACCGGAGTGTCGTCTTTCTGTGGGTCTTACGTATCGGTCCCCACACCCGTTCGAAGGAAAGACGCTCACCTCGGTCTTGTGGTTGCCGGTAACGAACGTGACTGATCTCAACCGGTCGCCTGTGGGTCATCTCTCAGGCACTTTTGCGGGCAGAGCCGACCAATCAAGATCACTTGTCCTGGAGCGAGGGGCGCGGTGTCAGTGGCAGGTGCGAGGATGCGTGCAGTACTGGCCGACGTGCTGGGGCGGGGTGGGGGACTCCGCGCCCGGGCAGAAGGGACCGCTGACGGCGATGCAGATCCGGCTGACCGTCGTAGACCCGCTGGGCCCGTCGGCGCCGGCGCGGGACCGCGCCCCGCGCAGCGACGTCCTGGTCACGGCGCCGGCCGGTACGGCGCTCGCGGCGGTGGCGTCGGCGCTCGCCCAGGTGGTCTCCGGCGGTGACGGCTCGGGCACGCCCGTGCTGTACGCCGGGGAGCAGCGGCTCGACGCGCAGCGCTGCACGCTCGGCGAGCCCCCGCTGACCGACGGTGCCGTGCTGTCCGTGGGCGCGCCCGGGGAGCCGGAGCCGCACCCCGAGTGGGACGACGCCCCGGCCCAGCTCCAGGTGGTCGCCGGCCCCGACGCCGGCGGCGTCCACCTGCTGCACGGCGGTGAGATCCGCATCGGCCGCTCCGCCGACGCGGACGTGCCCCTCGACGACCCGGACGTGTCCCGGCTGCACTGCGCGGTGACGGTCGGCGCTGACGGCCGCGTCTCGGTCGCCGACCTGGACTCGACGAACGGCACGACGCTGGACGGGGTGCGGGTGGGCGACCGCGCGGTCCGTTTCACGCCGGGGGCGCTGCTGCGGATCGGCGAGTCGGCCCTGCGGCTGGCTCCCGCCGGGGGGCCGGGGGGCCGGGTGGAGACGACCCCGGACGGGGAGGGGCACGTGCGCGTGCCCGGCCCCGCCGACAGCGCGCCCTCGTACGCGCGCGTGGCGGCCCCGGCACCGGCCGGCCCGTCCGGCCCCACGCATCACACCCACGGCTCGGCGGCCTGGGGCACGCCGGCTGTCGCGGGGCAGGGCTCCGGTGAGGCCGTGGTGCCGGGGCAGGGCGGCGCGCCGCGGATCGAGGGCGGGGGGCCCTCCCGGGGCACCGGAGGCGGCACCCCCGCGGGAGACAGCCGGGGCGGGGCGCCCTCTCAGGGCACCGGCGGCGCGGCGGGATCGCGGGCGGCCGGGGACGGGTCGCCGTCGGCGACCGGGGCCGGGGCCGGGGCTGTGCGGCCCTCGCCTGGACCGCAGGGAGCGCGCCCGGGTTCACCGGAGCGCTGGCTCCGGGCTCCCCAGCAGCGAGGTGCGGCGCAGGAACGAGGCGCGGCGCAGCAGCGGGGTGCGGCGCGGCAGGGCAGCGGTGACGGTGAGACGCACGCGGGCCGCTCCGGGGTTGGGGCGTACGGCCACGCGGACCGCTCCGGAGCCGGGGGGTACGGCCACGCGGCCCCGGACGGCACCGGCGCGCACGGCGAGAGGGCGTACGACACCGGGCGCCCCCGCGCCGGAGCCACGGACGGCACCGGCGCGGGCCCCTTGGGCGCGGACGGTTCGGCCGCCCTCGCCGCCCCGCACGCGGCCTCTCCCACCGCCACCGACACCCCCACCCACCACCCGGACCACCCCGACCACCCCGACCACCCCACCGGAGACGAACGCAAAGGCACCCCCCTCCGCGGCACCCCCGGGCCCGCCGCCCGGCAACCGGGGATTCCGGCGGGCGTCGGTGAGCCGGCGGAGTCGCCGGACGAGCGTGCCGGTCGTGGGCGCAAGGGCACTCCTCTCCGGGGCACCGACGTGCCGTCGGGGACGCGCAGGCGAGGTGGGCTCGGGGCCTGGGCCCGGCGCTGGGCCGGAGGCCGGGGCGAGCAGACGGCGGCCGGGCGCGAGGCGTACGAGGACGAGCCGGCCGACGTGGTCGCCGAGCGCCCGGCCCTCGCACCGGCGGTGCCCGAGACCTGGCCCGACCCGGCCGCGCTGCTGCTGACGGCGCTGGGCCCGGGACCCCGGCTGTGGGAGCGCGGGCCGGGGCACCCCGAGGCGCTCGCCGTGCGGCTCGGCACGGCCGACCGGGCGGCCCCGGACGGCTCGGGCCTGCTGCCCGCCGTGCCGGTGACCGCCGGGCTGCGCGAGGTCGGCGCGCTGGGGCTGGCCGGGCCGCGGACGCGGCTCGCCGGGCTGGCCCGTGCCGTGCTGGCGCAGCTCGCCGCGCTGCACTCCCCCGACACGCTGGAGATCGTCCTGATCGCCGCGGACCGCTCCCGTCCCCTGGAGGAGCGCACCGCCGAGTGGTCCTGGCTGGGCTGGCTCCCGCACGTCCGCCCGGGGCACGGCCAGGACTGCCGGCTGCTCCTCGCCCACGACCGCGAACAGGCCGCGGCCCGCACCGACGAGCTGCTGCGCCGCCTGGAGGACCAGCTGGCCGATACGGGAGCGGGCAGTGGCAGCCCGGTCGCCGGCACACCGGGTACAGCGCCGAGCGCCCCGGTGACCGACACCCGTCCGGACGACGTCCCCGTCTCCCGGGCCCGCCCGTCCTGGGCCGTCCGCGACGACGACGCCTCCGACGCGGCCACCGCGTTCCCCGGCCCCTACACGGTCCTCGTGGTGGACGGCGACCCCGGCGGAGCCGGTCTGCGGGACGCCGTCGCGCGGCTGGCGCTGGAGGGTCCCCGGGCCGGGATCCACGTCGTCTGCCTGGCCGAGACCGCCGCCGCCTCCCCGGCGTCCCCCGTGACGGAGACCTACGAGGCGGCCTGCTCCGTGACGCCCACGTTCCGGCAGTGCGGCGCCGTCGCGCTGCTCAGCGGGGACGTGGCGACGGCCCTGCGGCTGATGCGCGTGGCCCGCGTCGCCGGCGACGGCTCACCGGCCGGTCCCGTCGGCCACGGCACCATCGCCACCGTCGACGCCGTCTCCCCCGCCTGGTCCGAGCGGTTCGCGCGGGCGCTGGCGCCGCTGCGCACGGAGGGCACGGCGAGCGACCGCCAGCCGCGCGTCTCCGCACCACTGCCCCAGGCGGCCCGGCTGCTGGACGAGCTGGGTCTCGCCCGGGCCACCCCGGCCTCGCTGATGGCGCGCTGGGCGGACGCCGCCGACGACGCCGACGCGCTGGGCGGACGGGTGCGCGCGGTGCTGGGCGCCGGGCCGCGCGGCCCGGTCTGCGCGGACCTCGCCGCCCAGGGACCCCACCTGCTGATCGAGGGCCCGCCGGGCAGCGGCCGTACGGAGCTGCTGCGGGCGGTCGTCGCCTCGCTGGCCGCCGCCGAGCGGCCGGACCGGCTGGGCATCGTGCTCGTCGACGGCCGGGGCGGCCCGGGCGCGGGCGGCGGGCACGGCGAGGGACTGTGGGTCTGTACGGACGTACCGCATGTCACCACGCATCTCACGGCGCACGACCCGGTGCGGATGCGCGAGTTCGCGCAGTCCCTGACCGCCGAGCTGAAGCGGCGCGCCGAGCTGCTGGGGCGGTCCGACTTCGCCGAGTGGCACACCGGGCGCGAGCTGTCGGGCCGTATGGTCGCCCAGCGCACGGCCACGGCCCGGGGTGGCGCACCGGCCGAGAGCGGGGCCGGGGACCTGGACAGCCCGCCCAGTTCCACCCTGCGGCTGCGGCCCGGCGGGGCCCGGCGGCAGACGGAGGCGGCGGCGCCCCCGCTCCCCCGGCTCGTCGTGGTCGTCGACGACCTGGACGCACTGGTCGCCCCCGCGCTCGGCTCGACCGGGCGCCCCGCGGCCGGGTCGGTGATGCGCGCGCTGGAGGCCGTGGCCCGGGAGGGCGAGCGGCTCGGTGTGCACCTGGTGGCGGCCACCGGGCCGTGCCCCCGCACGGCGGAGACGGAACCGGCGCGCCGGGCCACCCTGCGCGTCACGCTGGACACGCCGGCCCCCGGCCCGGACGAGCCGGCGCCCGGCCGGGGAAGCCTCGCGTGGGCGGACGGGCGGACCACCCCGTTCCAGGGCGGCCGGGTCACCGGCCGCATCCCCCGGACGGCGACGCTGCGCCCCACGGTCGTACCCCTGGAATGGCACCGCATGGGTGACCCTCCGGCCCGGCGTCCGGTGCGGGAGCTCGGAAACGGCCCGACCGACCTGGCACTGTTGGCCAGCGCGCTGGAAAGGGCGGCGCGGGAGGTCTCGGCGGCGAAGGTGCCGTCCCTTCTGTGACACGGGACGGCCACCGGGCCGCGTCCGGCGTCGCGGGGGCCGCGCCCCTGGTCACGAGGGAGTCACGATCCCCCGCTTGACAGCCGACGCCATCTTGCCGCCCCCGCACACCCGGGCGTAGACCAGATCGCACGGGAGCGCGCTCGACGTTCGACGAGGAACGAAGAACGGGGCAGTCATGCGCATGACGAGCAGCACCATCCGGAAACGCTGGTCGCCCGAGCGGGACAAGGCGACCCCCCAGCACCGCAGAGCCGCCAAGGCCGCGGCGGCCGTCGCCGCGGGAGCGCTCGCGCTCTCGCTCACCGCCTGCGGAGGCGACGACGACGGGAACAGTGGAACCCAGGGCAACACCGAGGAGACCGGCAACAACGTCACCCTCCCCAAGCTGGAGGGGACGAGCCTGGAGATCGCCGCCGTGTGGACCGGCGCAGAACAGGCCAACTTCAAGAAGGTCCTGGCGGAGTTCGAGAAGCGCACGGGCGCCAAGGTCACGTTCGTGCCCGCCCAGGACCCGATCATCAACTTCATCGGTTCGAAGGTGGCCGGCGGGCAGCCGCCGGACATCGTGATGCTGCCGCAGCCGGGCGCCATCAAGCAGGCCGTGGACCGCGGCTGGGCCAAGCCGCTCGGCGCCGAGGCCCTCAAGGAGCTCGGCGAGAACTACTCGCAGGGCTGGCAGGACATCGGCAAGGTGGGCGACAAGCAGTACGGCGTCTACTACAAGGCCGCCAACAAGTCCCTGATCTGGTACAACAACCAGGTCTTCGAGAACGCCGGGGCGAGTGAGCCCGAGACCTGGCCGGACCTTCTGAACACCGCGCAGACGGTCTACGACTCCGGCGTCACACCGTTCTCCGTCGGCGGCGCCGAGGGCTGGACGCTGACCGACTGGTTCGAGAACGTCTACCTCTCCCAGGCCGGGCCGGAGAAGTACGACCAGCTGGCCAAGCACGAGATCAAGTGGACGGACCCGTCCGTGAAGGACGCGCTGACCACCCTCGCGCAGGTCTGGGGCAAGGCCGACTACATCGCGGGCGGGGCGAACGGGGCGTTGCAGACCGACTTCCCGGCCTCCGTCACGCAGGTCTTCACCGGCGGGGACCAGCCCAAGGCGGCCATGGTCGCGGCGGGCGACTTCGCGCAGGTCAACATCCCGAAGGACATGAAGATCGGGACCGACGCGAAGGTGTTCCCCTTCCCCGCGGTGGGTGACACGGGTCCGGTGGTCTCGGCCGGTGACGCGGCCGTGATCCTGGAGGACTCGAAGGGGGCGCAGGCCCTCGCCACCTGGCTGGCCTCGCCGGACGCGGCGGAGATCCAGGCGAAGCTGGGCGGCTACCTGTCGCCGAACAAGAACCTGCCGAACTCCGCGTACCCCAACGCGGTGCAGCAGCGGATCGCCAAGGCGCTCATCGACGCCGGTGACGACTTCCGCTTCGACATGTCCGACCAGGCCCCGCAGGCCTTCGGAGGCACGCCCGGCAAGGGCGAGTGGAAGATCCTCCAGGACTTCCTGAAGAACCCGAAGGACGTGGCGGGTACGCAGGCGAAGCTGGAGGCCGAAGCGGCCGCGGCGTACGGGAACTGACGTCATGACGTCGGCCACGGCGGCAGGGGGCGTCAAGCCCCCTGCCGCTCCCAAGTCGCGCAAGAGTGTGACCGGCACCCGCAGGATGGTCGCGGCACTGTTCCTGCTGCCCGCGATCGTCCTGCTCGGCGCGCTCGTGGTGTACCCGATCGGGTACTCGGTGGTCCGCAGCTTCTACGACCAGTCCGGCGACGGCTTCGCCGGAGTCGACAACTACAAGGCCCTCTTCACCGACGAGGGCATCCGCACCGCGCTGAAGAACAACGTGTTCTGGGTGGTGTTCGCGCCGACGGTCGCGACGGCGCTCGGCCTGATCTTCGCGGTGCTGACCGAACGGGTGCGCTGGGGCACGGCGTTCAAGCTGGTCGTCTTCATGCCGATGGCGATCTCGATGCTGGCGGCGGGCATCATCTTCCGCCTGGTGTACGACCAGGACCCGGACAAGGGCGTGGCGAACGCGGTGTGGGTGGGCGTGCACGACACGTTCGCCCAGGCGTCGGCGTTCCCGAAGGCCCACCCGGGCCGGGAGTCGCCGCTTCAGGCGGCGGGCGGGGGCGCGTTCATCACGAAGTCGCCCGTCCGCGCGGGCGATCCCGTCTCGCTGCCGCTGGTGGGCGTGGCGCCCGACCTGATGCCGGACGACGCGAAGGCGGCCGTGGCTCCGAAGGCCGAGCCGGACAAGGTCACCGGCACGACCTGGCAGGACTTCACCCGCGGCAAGGGCGTCGGCACGCTCAACAGCGTCGACGCGTCCGAACTGGGTTACGCGGGCATGCGGATCGAGGCCGTGAAGGACGGCAGGGTCGTGGCCTCGACGACGGCCGCGGGCGACGGCACCTTCACCCTGCCGGCCTCCGCCGACGGGGCCCAACTCCGGCTCCCGGCGAGCAACTTCAAGGAGCCGTACAACGGCCTGGACTGGCTCGGCCCGTCCCTGGTCACCCCGGCCATCATCGGCGCGTACATCTGGATGTGGGCGGGCTTCGCGATGGTGCTGATCGCGGCCGGGCTCGCGGGGGTGCCCCGGGAGCTGCTGGAGGCCGCCCGGGTCGACGGCGCGAGCGAGTGGCAGGTGTTCAGACGGGTCACGGTGCCGTTGCTGGCGCCGGTCCTCGCGGTCGTCACCGTCACCCTGATGATCAACGTGCTGAAGATCTTCGACCTGGTCTTCATCATCGCCCCGGGCTCCGCGCAGGACGACGCGAACGTGCTCGCCCTGGAGCTGTACCGCAAGGGCTTCTCCGAGGACCAGCCGGGCATCGCCAGCGCCATCTCGGTGTTCCTGCTGCTGCTCGTGATCCCGGTGATGTGGTTCAACGTCAGGCGGCTGAGGCGGGAGGTGCGGCGATGACCGCGGACACGGGCAGTCTGCCCGGCAAGGCGGCGCGGCCCACCGGCTCGGTGAAGGCGAAGCACTCGCTGGCGTCCCGGCTGGTCGAGGGGGTCAGCGGCGGGCTCGTGCGGGTGTTCCTCATCCTGGTCGGCCTGTTCTGGCTGGTGCCGACGATCGGTCTGCTGCTGGCCAGTCTCCGCTCGCCGGAGGACATCGCGGCGAGCGGCTGGTGGAAGGTGTTCACCGAGCCGTCGCAGATCACCTTCGACAGCTACTCCAAACTGCTGGAGAACGACGACATCACCAGCAGCCTGCTCAACACGGTGTGGATCACCGTCCCGGCGACCCTGCTGGTGGTGATCATCGGCTCGCTGGCCGGCTACGCCTTCGCCTGGATGGAGTTCCCGGGGCGCGACTGGTGGTTCCTCGGCGTGGTCGGTCTGCTGGTCGTGCCCGTGCAGGTCGCGCTGATCCCGATCGCCGAACTCTTCGGCACCATCGGCATCTTCGGCTCGGTGACCGGCGTGGTGCTCTTCCACGTCGGCTTCGGCCTGCCGTTCGCGGTGTTCCTGCTGCGGAACTTCTTCGCGGAGATCCCGCGGGAGCTGCTGGAGGCCGCGCGGCTGGACGGGGCGGGCGAACTGCGCCTGTTCTTCCGTGTCGTGATGCCGCTCGGCGCTCCGGCGATCGCCTCGCTCGGCATCTTCCAGTTCCTGTGGGTGTGGAACGACATGCTGGTCGCGCTGATCTTCTCGGACTCCGGGAGCCAGCCGATCACGGTCGCGCTCCAGACGCAGGTACGGCAGTTCGGCAACAACATCGACGTGCTGGCGCCCGGCGCGTTCATCTCGATGGTGGTCCCGCTGGCCGTGTTCTTCGCGTTCCAGCGGCAGTTCGTGTCCGGTGTGATGGCGGGTGCCGTGAAGTAGCCGTCGCGGCAAGGCAGTTGGAGGGGCGGGCCGGGAGCGGCCCGCCCCTTCGGCGTTCCCCCGGATGCCGTAGCCGCCGTAACCAACTCGCCCCACCGGCCGTTCCCGGGCCGAACGCCCGCGCCGACCGATGGATGGCCTCTTGCCCAGGTTCAGTGTCATTGTCCCCGCGTACCAGGTTCAGGCGTACCTGCACGAGTGCCTCGAATCGGTGCTCTCCCAGTCCTGTCCCGATCTGGAACTGATCGTCGTCGACGACTGCTCGCCGGACGCGTGCGGCGCGATCATCGACGAGTTCGCCGCCCGCGACGCGCGCGTCCACCCCGTCCACCTGCCCCAGAACGTCGGCCTGGGCCGCGCCCGCAACGCCGGCGTGGCGCACGCGAGCGGCGACTACCTGCTGTTCCTCGACAGCGACGACACCCTCACGCCGGACGCGCTGCGCTCGATCGCGGACCGGCTGAAGGAGACCGGCGACCCGGACGTCCTGGTCTTCGACTACGCGCGCACCTACTGGACGGGCGAGGCGGTCCGCAACCAGGCGGCCCCGCAGCTCACCGAGGAGGGCCCGGCCCCGTTCCGCCTGGAGGACCGGCCGGGTCTGCTGCGGCTGCTGATGGTCGCCTGGAACAAGGCGTACCGGCGGGAGTTCGTCGAGGAGAAGGGGTTCGCCTTCCCGCCCGGCTGGTACGAGGACACGCCGTGGACGTACCCGGTGCTGATGACCGCGGAGTCGATCGCGACGCTCGACCGGGTCTGCGTGCACTACCGGCAGCGGCGGCAGGGCAGCATCCTGCGCACCACCAGCGACCGGCACTTCGACGTCTTCGAGCAGTACGACCGGGTCTTCGCCTTCCTGGAGGAGCGGCCCGAACTCGCGCAGTGGCGGCCGGTGTTGTTCTGCCGCATGGTGCACCACCTGGCGATCGTGTACTCCCGGCGGGACCGGCTGCCCCGCACGTCACGCGCGGCCTTCCTGCGCCGGGCCCGCGCCCACTACCGCCGCTACCGCACCCCCGGCGCGCCCGGTCCCCTGCGCGCCCGGGTGCACCACACGCTGATCCGCTTCGGCCTGCACCGCACCTACCGCACCCTGAAGCTGACGTCGGCG
Source organism: Streptomyces olindensis (assembly GCF_040645895.1). Classification (NCBI taxonomy): domain Bacteria; kingdom Bacillati; phylum Actinomycetota; class Actinomycetes; order Kitasatosporales; family Streptomycetaceae; genus Streptomyces; species Streptomyces olindensis. The sequence goes on from NZ_JBEYZD010000086.1 coordinate 12,236, forward strand.
GCGCACCGCTCCGTCGCCCGGGTCTCCGGCCGGCTCGGGCGCGGGCTGCGGGCCGCCGCGCTCCGGGCCCACTACCGCGTGCAGCGCTGCCTCCCGCTGCGCGCCGACCGTGCCGTCTTCGGCGCGTACGACGGCCGCGGCCACAGCTGCAACCCGGGCGCGCTGGAGAGCGCGTTCCGCGACCTGGCGCCGCACATCCGCACGGCGTGGATCGCCCGTCCCGAGCACCACCACACGATCCCGCCCGGCCCGCGCCGGCTCGTCCCCGGCACGGCCGCCTACTGGACGGCGCTCGCCCGCTCCCGGTACCTGGTGAGCAACACCGACTTCGACGACCGTCTGGTCAAGCGCCGGGGCCAGGTGCTGATCCAGACCGGGCACGGCACCCCGCTGGGGCACCTCGGCCTGGACCTCCAGGAGCGCCCGGCGGCGGCCCGCGGCCGGGACTTCGCCCGGCTCCTGAAGGGCGTCGACCAGTGGGACTACGTGCTGTCCGCCAACCGCCACACCACCCTGACCCACGAGCGCGTCCACCCCGGCCGCTACACCACGCTGGAGTACGGCTACCCCCGCAACGACGTGTTCCGCACGGCGACCGAGGCGGACGTGGCGAGGCTGCGCGCCTCGCTCGGCATCCCCGAGGGCGCGGTGGCGATCCTGTACGCGCCGACCCGCCGCGACTACCGCCGCTCCCCGCGCCACACCCTCGACCTCCAGCGCATCGTGCGCCGCCTGGGCCCGCGCTTCGTGGTGCTGGCCCGCGCCCACCACGCCTACGGCGGCCCGCTGACCACGACCTGCGGCCGGGTCGTCGACGTCAGCGACCACCCGAGCGTGGAGTCGCTCTGCCTGGCCTCGGACGCCCTGGTCACGGACTACTCGTCGCTGATGTTCGACTACGCCAACCTGGACCGGCCGATCGTGATCCACGCCGACGACTGGGAGGCGTACGAGGCGGCCCGCGGCACCTACTTCGACCTGCGCTCCTTCCCGCCCGGCGCGATCGCGCGGGGCGAGGACGAGCTGATCGACATCTTCGCCACCGGCCACTGGCGCGGCTCCCGGTCGGCCCAGCTGCGGGCGGCGTTCCGCGAGCGGTTCTGCACCTACGACGACGGCCGGGCCGCCGAGCGCGTGGTGCGCCGGGTCGTCCTCGGGGAGTCGGACCTGCCGCCGGTCGTCCCGCTGGCCGAGCGCCGGCCGGTGCCGTCGGCGGCGGCCTCGCTGACGCGCGAGCCGCTCGCCACGGTGCCGCAGCCGGCCGCCTCCGTAGCCGTCACCGACCGCCTCTGAACACGGTTCTCACTCCGGGGAGTCCAGATGCCCTCCAGCCCGTCGCGGCCGACACCCAGCCGGCCGCCCTCCTGGCGCCCGTCCGGGCGGCCCCGGCGCCGTCGCACCGCCTGAGGCGGCCCGCCGCACGCGGGGCCCGCCCGCGAAGGACCCGCCAGACCCGCCCCCTGAAGGCCTCGACAGAAAGAGCAGAATGCCCCGCTTCAGCATCGTCGTCCCGTCCCATGGGGTCGCGGGCCGGCTGTCCCAGGCGCTGGACTCGGTCCTCGCCCAGTCGTTCGGCGACTTCGAGCTGATCCCCGTGTGCGACGCACCCGACGCACCGGCGGCGGACGTCGTCGCCGGGTACGCCGAGCGGGACTCCCGGGTGACGCCGGTGCACTCCCCGCCGTCGGCCGGTCTGGCCGGGGCGCGCAACACCGGGCTGCGGTCGGCGGTCGGCGGCCACGTGCTGTTCCTCGACGGCGACGACGTCCTGGCCCCCGGGGCGCTGGCGGCGCTGGACGCCCGGCTCGGCGAGACCGGTGACGTGGACGTCCTGTACTTCGAGCACGAGCGCACCCCCTGGTGGGAGGGCGAGCCGACCAACCCGGCGGCCCCGCTGCTGGCCAGGACCCCGGACCGGGCCTTCGCCCCCGGCGAGGCACCCCGGCTGACGGGCGTGGCCCTCCCGGCGTGGAGCGCGGTCTACCGCCGGGCCTTCCTCGCCGAGCGGGACATCACCTTCCCCGGGGACCACTTCACCGACGTCGGCTTCGGCGGGCTGGTCACCCTGCGGGCGGAGCGGGTGGCGGCCCTGCGCACGGTCGTCGTCCGGCACCTGCTGCGCCGGCAGGGCAACCGGCTGAACCTGCCGGGCGGGCACCACACCGAACTGCTGGACCAGGCCGAGCTGGTGCTGACCCGGGCCGCCGAGCAGGGGCTGCCGGCGGACCGGCTGAAGCCGTTGTTCGAGCAACTGTTCGCCGCCGTGCTGAAGACGGCCGCGCACCCGCGGCGGCTGCCGGCCGGGCGGCGCGCCTTCTTCCGCCGGGCGAGCGCGCTCTACCGGCGGCACCGCCCCGCCGGGTACCGGACACCCGGCGGCAGCCTCGGCGTCCAGCACCGGCTGCTGGCATCCGGCTCGTACGCGGCATTCCGGGCCCTGCGCGCCGTGAACCGGGGGGCGGTGCGGGCCGCCGCGCTGCTGCCCCGCCCGCGCGGGCTGCGCACCCGCCTGCGGTACGCGGCGCACCGGCGCCTCCCGCTCGACCGGAACCTCGTCGTGTACTGCGCGTACTGGGGCCGCGGCTACGCCTGCAGCCCGGCCGCGATCCACGCCAAGGCCCGCGCACTCGCCCCGCATCTGCGGGCGGTGTTCCTGGTCGAGCCGGACGCGGTGGGCAGCATGCCGCCGGACGTGGAGCACGCGGTCATCGGCAGCCGGAAGTACTGGCGGGTGCTGGCCCGGGCCAAGTACCTCGTGAACAACGCCAACTTCGCGGACGCCGTCGTCAAGCGCCCGGGCAGCGTGCACCTGCAGACCCAGCACGGCACGCCGCTGAAGACGATGGGCGCCGACCAGGCGGCCTACCCCGTGGTGGCCGCGGCGACCGGGAGCTTCACCAGGCTGCTGGCCCGGGTGGACCGCTGGGACTACAACCTCACCTCGAACCGGCACTCCACCGAGATGTGGGAGCGGGCGTTCCCCAGCTCGCACGAGACCCTCGAGTACGGCTATCCGCGCAACGACGTCTACTGCACGGCGTCCGCCGAGGACGTGGCCCGGGTCCGCAAGGAACTCGGCGTCCCCGACGGCAAGAAGGCCCTGCTCTACGCCCCCACGCACCGCGACTACGCCACCGGCTTCTCCTCGGGCCTGGACCTGGCCGAGTTCTGCGAGGCGATCGGCGACGACTACGTGGTGCTGCTGCGCGCCCACTACTTCTACGACCAGGGCTCCTCCCGCGGCGGCGGCCGGATCATCGACGTCACCGGGCACCGCTCGTCGGAGGACGTGTGCCTCGCGGCGGACGCGCTGATCACCGACTACTCGTCGATCATGTTCGACTACGCCAACCTGGACCGGCCGATCGTCGTGTACGCCGACGACTGGGACGTCTACCGGGAGACCCGGGGCGTCTACTTCGACCTGATGGAGTCCCCGCCCGGCCGGGTCGCCCGTACGCCGGAGGAGCTGGCGTCCGTCTTCCGCGACGGCACTTACGCCGACGCGTCCGCCACGGCCCTGCGCGCCGCGTTCCGGGAGCGCTTCTGCCAGTTCGACGACGGCCGGGCCGCCGAGCGCGTCGTGCGCCGGGTGCTGCTGGGCGAGCCGCCCGAGTCGATCCCGCCCGTGATCCCGCTCGCGGAGCGCGTCCCGGCCCCCGCGGCCGCCACCCTCGTAAGGAGCTGACCGAAGAAGTGCCCCGCTTCAGCATCATCGTCCCCGTCTACAAGGTGCAGGGCTTCCTGCGCGAGTGCCTCGACTCGGTGCTCGGCCAGTCCTACGGCGACTTCGAGGTGATCGCCGTGGACGACCGCTCGCCGGACGGCAGCGGCGCGATCCTCGACGAGTACGCCGCCCGCGACGCCCGGGTGCGGGTGCTGCACCTGCCGGAGAACGTCGGCCTGGGCCGGGCCCGCAACGCCGGTCTTCGCGAGGCGGCCGGCGACTACGTGCTGTTCCTCGACAGCGACGACCACTACACGCCCGGCCTGCTGGCGGCCGTCGCCGCGCGCCTGGAGACGACCGGCGACCCGGACATCCTGGTCTTCGACCATGTGCGCACCCACTGGTGGGGCCGGGGCGGGCGCAGCGAGGCGGCGGACCTGCTGGCCGCGGCGGGCCTCGCGACGTTCTCCGTCCGGGAGAGCCCGCAGTACCTGAACCTGTTCCTGGTCGCCTGGAACAAGGCGTACCGGCGGGCCTTCTTCCTTGAGCACGGCCTGCGGTACGCGCCGGGGCTGTACGAGGACGCGCCGGTCACCTACCGGTCGATGGTGCTGGCCGACCGGATCGCCTGCCTGGACCGGATCGGCGTGGAGTACCGGCAGCGCCGGCAGGGCGCGATCACCAAGACGCCGGGGCGCCGGCACTTCGAGATCTTCCCGCAGTACGAGGGCCTGTTCGCGTTCCTGGAGCAGCGGCCCGACCTGGACTGGGCGCGGCCGCTGCTGCTGGAGCGGGCCCTGGACCACATGCTGTTCGTGCTGGCCCGGGAGGACCGGGTGCGGCCGGCGGACCGGGGCGACTTCTACCGCGAGATCCGCTCCTTCCACCGCCGTCACCTGCCCGAGGGCGGCTTCCCGGAGCCGGACGGCTGGCGCGGGGTGGAGATGCGGCTGCTGGCGTCGGCGCCCTACGCGTCGTACGCCGTGGCGCGGGGTCTGCGGGAGCTGCGCGCGGCCGCCCTGGGCGGGCGGCGGCGGGTGGCGCGGAAGGCGTCGGAGACCGCCCTGCGCGGCTGGTACGGGGTCCAGTCGAAGCGCCCGCTCGATCCGCACCTCGCGGTCTACTCGGCGACCCACCACCGCGGGGTGTCCGGCGACCCGGCCGCGATCTACGAGAAGGCGCGCGAGATCGCCCCGCACATCCGGGGCGTGTGGGTGGTGCGGGAGGACGCGGTGGACGCGCTGCCGCCCGGTGTCGACCACGTGACGCCGGGTTCGCGCCGCTACCAGGAGGTCATGGCGCGGGCCACGTACTGGGTGAACAACGTCAACTGGCCCGGCACCGTGGCCAAGCGGCCCGGGAGCGTCCACATCCACACCCACCAGGGCACGCCGCTGAAGTACATGGGGGCCGACCTGCTGACCAAGCCGGGTGCCCGGCACGGCTTCGACGTGCCGCAGTCGCTGCGCCGGGCCGACCGCTGGGACTACAGCCTGGTCGCCGGGCGGCACGCGGAGCGGGCCTGGGAGCGGGCGTACCCGTGCCACTTCACCTCGCTGCGCACCGGCAGCCCGCGCAACGACGTGCTGGTCGGGGCCGGTCCGGAGCGGGGCCGGGCGGTGCGCGAGCGGCTCGGCATCCCGGCCGGCCACACGGTGGTGCTGTACGCGCCGACCCGCCGCGACTACCGGCGGGGCGGCCACGTCGACCGCTTCGACCCGGCGCGCCTCGCGGCGGACCTCGGCCCCGGCCACACCCTCGTCGTCCGGCTGCACCCGTCGCTGGCGGCAGGGGTGGCGCGCGGTCTCGGCCTGTCCGACCTGCACCGGCGGGGCGTGCTGGTGGACGCGACGGACGAGCCGCACGTCGAGGACGTGCTGCTTGCGTCCGACGTCCTGGTCACCGACTACTCGGCCCTGATGTTCGACTACGTGCTGCTGGACCGGCCGATCGTGGTGCACGCCGACGACTGGGGCGCGTTCGCGGCCAGCCGGGGCGCCTACTTCGACATCACGGCCGACGCGCCCGGCCATGTGTCGCGCTCGTACCGGGAGCTGGCCTGGCTGTTCGCGTCCGGCACCTGGCGGGACCAGGAGGCGGCGCGGCTGCGGTCCGGCTTCCGGGAGCGGTACTGCGAGTTCGAGGACGGGCGGGCCGCCGAGCGGGTCGTGCGGCTGCTGATGCTGGGCGAGCGGGGCGGTGCGCCGCTGCCCGCGGCCCGCCGGACCGAGGGCGTCCGCGACCGGTCCGAGGCGCTGGTCGAGCGATGAGAACCCCCGCCGGCCCCGAGGCCGTCCCCTCCCTGCCCGGCCAGCGCGCCTCCTCCGCCCGGCCCCCGGTGGCCGACGAGCGGCTGCGGCCGGTGCACTGGTGGCACGCGGCCCTGGTCGCCGTGCCCACCGCGGCCCTGTTCGTGCTGGGCTACCGGCGCCGCTGGATCTGCGACGACGGGCTCATCTACCTGCGCCCGGTGCGGCAGATCCTGGCGGGCAACGGGCCCGTGTTCAACGTCGGGGAACGGGCGGAGAGCTCGACCGGCACCCTGTGGCAGTGGCTGCTCGCGCTCGCCACCTGGGTCACCGGCGAGGACCCGGCGTTCCTCGCGGTCGGGCTGGGCCTGCTGCTGAGCACGGCCGGGTTCGCGTTCGCCCTGTACGCGACCTGCCGGCTGCACCGGGGCGCGGGACTCCTGTTCCCGGCGGGGGTGTTCGTGCTGCTGGCCGTGCCGCCGTTCTGGTCGTACATGACCTCGGGCCTGGAGAGCGGGCTCGGCGCCTTCTGGACCGGGCTGTCGTGGTGGCTGCTGACGCGTGTGCGGCGGGGTCAGGAGGCCCGGGAGACGTACCTGGCGGCGTTCGTGTTCGGGCTGGGGCCGTTGGTCCGGCCCGATCTCGCGGTGGTCACCGGGTGCTTCCTGGCGGCGCAGTGGTGGGTGCTGCGCCCGTCCCGGCGGGGCGTCGCGGCCGTGCTGGCCTCGGCGGGGGCGGTGCCGCTGGCGTACGAGGTGTTCCGGGCCGGGTACTACGGGATCCTGGTGCCGCTGCCCGCCATCGCCAAGGAGGCGAGCGCCAGCGACTGGAGCCGGGGCGCCGGGTACGTGCACGAGACGCTCGGGCCGTACTGGCTGTGGCCGGTCGTCCCGGTGCTCGGCGCGCTGGCCGCCCTGCTGGTGCGCCGCACCCGGCGGCAGCGGCGGGACCGGGCCCCGGGCCGGGCCTCGCTCGCGGTGCTGCTGGCGCCCCTGGCGGCCGGTGCGCTGCTCGCCGGGTACGTCGTCCGCGTCGGCGGCGACTACATGCACGCCCGCATGATCCTCCCCGCGCTCCTGCTGCTGCTCCTGCCGCTGCTGGTCGTGCCCGCGAACCGGGTCACCGGTGCGGCGGGCGCCCTGCTGGTGGTGTGGCTGTGCGCGGCGGTCAGTCCGCTGCGGACGCCGTTCGACGTGCGCAGCACGCCCGGCTCGTTCAACGTGCGCAGCTCCGACGTGGAGGGCCTCGGCGACCACAACCCGGTGCGCACCGCCACCTGGGTGGACCACTGGCCCGCCCTGCCGGAGGGCCGCGCCATGCTGGCGAAGGCCGAGCGCGCGGCCCGTCCGACGCTGCTCTACTTCGACGCCGGGCGGCGGCTGCACGCCACGCCGATGCGCGCGGACGCCCCGTACCACGTGGTCGTCGTGGGGCGTCATCTCGGCGTCACGGGAGCCGCCGCCCCGCTCGACGCCTACGTCAACGACGCCTGGGGCCTGGCCAGTCCCATCGGCGCGCATCTCGCGCTGGAGCGGTGGAGCTGGCCGGGCCACGAGAAGTTCCTGCGCAACCACTGGATCTTCGCCGAGTGGGCGGTGGAGCATCCGCCGCACCGCGACCTGCTGCGGGCCGGGGCCTCGCGGGAGACGGTCGAGGCGGCCCGGGCCGCGCTGGGCTGCGGCGCGCTCGCGGAGCTGAGGGAGTCGGTGCGCGCGCCGCTCACCGCCGAGCGGTTCTGGCACAACCTCACCGGGGCGTTCGAGCGGACGCGGTTCCGGTTCGCGCGCTGGCCGGCGGCGGCCGAGAAGGCGCTGTGCGACTGAACTGACGGCAGGTGGGCGTAGCCGCCTCACCCGATGAAGTGACCCGGGGTCAGGACGGGCGTAGGGCCGGGAACATTCGGCGCATGCCCCAGACTCTTCCCCCTCTCCTGTGAGCGCCCCGGTCCTCGTCCGGCGGGCCGTGCGCGGCGCGACGGCGCTGCGCGGCGGCCGGGTGGGGCGGCCCACCCCGTACCAGTTCTACGGCGCCCTGTTCTGGCTGGTGATGACGCTGGCGTTCTGGCGGGTCCCGCTGTGCTGCGACGCCGGGCAGCACGCGGCGGTGATCGAGCGCCTCAAGGACGACCTGCTGCACCCGGCCCACACCATGGCCGACCTGCCGGGCGAGGGCAGCCCCTACTACGGCCCGTACGCCGTCGCGCAGGGCGTGCTGGCGCGGCTGACGGGGCTGTCCGGCTGGGAGGTCGTGAAGCTCGCCGGGCCGGTGCACCTGCTGGTGCTGCTGACGGGGGTCGGCCGTTTCGTGAGGACCCTCACGGCACGCCCCTGGGCGCCGGTGCTGGCCCTGCTGTTCATGACGCTGCTGTGGGGCACGGCACGAATCCTGTGGAGCGGCTACCTCGGGCTGATGTCGATGACGACGAACCTGGGGTATCCGTCCGCGCTCGCCATCGGCCTGACCTTCTGGGCGTGGGCCTGGACGGGCACCCGCGCCGGTGAGGACGCCCCGGCCGTGCGGTTCGTCGGCCCGAGCGGGCTCGGCGGCTGGTGGGGGTACGCCGGGATCGGCGCCCTGTACGGGCTGATCCTGCTCACGCATCCCGTCACGGCCGCCTCGGCGCTCACGGGGGCGGTGGCGATCGTGGCGTCCCGGCAGCGGGGCTGGCGCCGGCCGGTGGTGGCCCGCTGGGCGCTCGCCGGGGCTGCCTGTGCGACGGTCGCCCTGACCTGGCCGTACTACGACGTGCTGACGCTGGTGGGCGACACCGGCATGGACGCGATGCACCGGCAGCTCTACGAGAGGATGCTCGCCAACTCCTGGCTGGCGCTGCTCGGCCTGCCCGCGCTGTGGGTGCGGGCCCGCCGCTCGGCGCGTGACCCGCTGGTGCTGCTGTTCCTGATGGAGTGCCTGCTGGTGGCGTACGGCTGGCTCAGCGGGCACTACACGTACGCCCGGGCGCTGTGGGCCGTCCTCGTGCCTTCGCAGTTCGCCCTGGCGGTGGAGCTGGCGGCGGCCCGGCCCTGGAGGCGGGCCCGGAGGGTGCTGGGCGGGGCGGCGGCGGTCGGGGTGTGCGTCGGGTTCGTCACCGTGCACGCCGGGGCGGTCGTGCCGCGCTCGGTCGACCCGGTGGGGTTCGCGCAGCCCACGCGCTGGCCGTCGTACGACTGGGCGGCGCGGCACATCGGGCCGGGCGAGGTGGTGATCACCGACGGGTACTTCGCCAGTCACGCCATCGCCGGGTACGGGCCGAACCTCGCCGCGCCCATCTGGCCCGACCCGGCCCTCGACGAGGCGGAGCGCAAGCGCCGGGCGGCCGATGTCGGCGCGTATCTGGCCCGCGGCTCGACCCGCGCCGAGCGTGCCGCCGTCGTCCGCCGCTATCACGTGCGCTGGCTGCTGCTGACGCGCTGGCACCCGGTGCCCGAGGAGGCCGTGGTGGTGGCGTGGAGCAGACGGACGGGGGAGGTGCTGGCGCGGGTCGGGGGGTGACGTCCGGGGTGACTACTCGATGACGAGGTCGACCTCGATGTTGCCGCGGGTGGCGTTGGAGTACGGGCAGACCTGGTGGGCCTGCTCGACCAGCTTGCGGCCGGTCGCCTCGTCCACGCTGTCGGGGAGCTCCACGCGGAGGGTGACGGCGAGGCCGAAGCCCTCGCCCTGCTTGCCTATGGAGACCTCGGCGGTCACGGCGGCGTCGCTGACGTCGACCTTCGCCGTGCGGCCGACGAGGCCGAGGGCGCTGCCGAAGCAGGCGGCGTAGCCGGCGGCGAAGAGCTGCTCGGGGTTGGTGCCCTGGCCGTTGCCGCCCAGTGCCTGCGGCATGCCCAGCGCCAGGTCCAGCACGCCGTCGGAGCTGACGGCGCGGCCCTCGCGGCCGTGGGTGGCGGTGGCGACAGCGGTGTAGAGCGCGTCCATGGAAGTCCTTCCCTCTCACGTCAACGTTCGGCGGCCCGCTTCCGGGCCGCCTGACACCCAGAATTAGAGCACACAATTAAGTTGTGCGCAATTGAATGGCGGGCACGAGCTACCCTGGAACCATGGACACGCCCGACGACGACTGGCTCCGCCTGGACCAGCAGATCTGCTTCTCCCTGCACGCGGCCTCGCGCGCCTTCAACGGCGTCTACCGCGGGATCCTCAAGGACCTGGGGCTCACCTACCCGCAGTACCTGGTGATGCTGGTGCTGTGGGAGCACGGCGAGCTGCCCGTGAAGAAGCTCGGGGAGCATCTGCGACTCGACTCCGGCACGCTGTCGCCGCTGCTCAAGCGGCTGGAGGCGGCCGGCCTCGTGACGCGGGAGCGCAGCGCCCGTGACGAGCGGTCGGTCCAGGTGCGGCTGACCGAGGAGGGCACCGCGCTGCGGCGGCGGGCGCTTCAGGTGCCGCGCCGGATCTCCGCCTCGACCGGCTTCGGCCCGGAGGAGATCCGCACCCTGCGCGCCCGCCTCGACGACCTCACCAGCGCGCTGGACGCGGCCGCTTCGTCACAGACGCCGGGCGGCCCACCGGCAGACGGGCGGTCGTAGCGGTGCCGGGCGGCGGTTCCGCGGCGGACTGCCGCCGGACGTAGCGGCGCAGGACCACCCCGTCCCGGACGTGCTCCTCCCCCAGGGTGAACTCCTCCGCGAGCACGGCGAGCTTGGTGCGCTCGACCGGGTCGGCCGGGGGCCGGCGCGCGTCCAGCGCGTCGCGCTCGGCGACGACCCAGACGCGGTCCACCGCGGCGAGCCGGTGCCGCAGCTCCCCGGGGGACGCCTCACGGCCCCACAGCGTCCCGGACCGGGGCGCCGGCTCGCGCAGCGCGATGTCCCGCACCTGCCGGAACCCCTTCGGGTAGGCCAGTGCGGCGAGCCGGCCGACCGACGGCACGAACAGCACCGGGTCGCCGGGGCGCATCTGGCGGACGGCGAGCGCGGAGACGACGGCGAGGTTGTCGGGGCGCTGGGCGGCCGAGCGGTCCTGGCGGTGCACCGGGAGGTGGTGCAGGAAGGTGACGGTCAGGGCGAGGACGCCGGTGACGCCCAGCAGGGCGCGCATCCGCCGGCCGCGGATCCGCATCCGCCGCCCGCCGATCCGCACGCGCCGCCCGTGGAACCGCACCCGCTCCAGCACCCCGGCCACCCGCCCGGCCCCGGCCGCCACCAGCAGCGACCCTCCCGCCAGGGCGTAGAGCACGTACCGGTCGTGGTAGAGCGGCCGGACCTGCGAGACCGCCATCAGGATCCCCGGCGGCACGAGCAGCAGCGGCAGCGCGACCGCCGCCAGACGCCGCTCCCGGAGCCCCAGGGCCGTCAGCAGCAGCGCCGCCCAGAACACCACCCCGTCCGGGCCGGGGGAGAAATTCCGCGCCAGCCGCTCCACCCGGTCCCACCCCGGCGGCACCAGCCACGCCACCTGCCCGGCCTGCCCCTGGGAGACCCACACCAGCGGCAGCAGGAGCAGCACCACGGCCGCCGCCGCACACCCCCAGCGGGACCACACCCGCCTCGGCACCCGCGTCAGGGCCAGCGTCGCCGCGTGCGCGCAGAGCACCAGCACCGCCAGTTCGTGCAGCAGACAGGTCAGTGCGACGACCGTGCCGTACGGCCACCAGGCCCGCGCGGTCCCCGCGTCCACGGCCCTCAGGAGCAGCAGCGTCGCCCCGGCCACGCCCGCCGCGACCAGCGCGTAGGACCGTCCCTCCTGGGCGTAGTGGCCGGTCATCGGCGTGATGGCGTAGAGGAGACCGGCCCACAGGCCGGTCCGCGGCCCGGCCAGCCGTACGCCGAGGGCCGCGACCAGGCCGGCGGTCGCGGTCGCCGCGCACACCGACGGCAGGCGCAGCACGACCTCGCCCGGGTGGACGGCCAGGACGGCGTGCATGACCAGGTAGTACAGGCCGTGCACCGCGTCCACGTCGTGCAGCAGCCGCCAGATCTGCGGGACCGTGCGCCGCGCGACCTGGAAGGTGACGCTCTCGTCGCCCCACATGCCGCCGCGGTCCAGACCCCACAGCCCGATCCCGAGCATCGCCGCCATGGGAACCGCCACGGCCACCGGGCCCGTGCCCCCCGCATGTCGGATCGTCACGGGCCGATTCTGTGCCGCTGCGCAGACGTTAGAGTCGTTTGATGGTGTGTTATCACTTTCACGTCATTCGCCCGGCTTAAGATCCGCCGTGATGAATGCCGCGATGAATGCCGCGATGCCGGGCGTGATGCCCGCCCCTCAGGTCGCCGTCGTGGTCATCGGCTACGACGACGCCGCCCATGTGGCGGACGCCGTGCGCTCGGCGCTCGCCCAGGGCCCGGCCGTGCGCGAGGTCGTGGCCGTCGACGACGGCTCGGCGGACGGCAGCGCCGGACTGCTCGACCGGCTCGCCGCGGCGGAGCCCCGCCTGAAGGTGATCCGGCGCCGGGTCAACAGCGGCGGCTGCGGCACCCCGCGCAACACCGGACTCGACGCGGTGACCTCGCCGTACGTGATGTTCCTGGACAGCGACGACGTCCTGCCGCCGGGCGCGGTGGACGCGCTGCTCGCGGCGGCCGCCGGGGCGCGCGCGGAGGTCACCGGCGGTCTGTGCGTGCGCCGGGAACTGCCCTCGGGGCGCGAAGTCCCCTGGCAGCCGCGCCTCTACGCGCTGCACGCCGTGGTGCCGCACCCGGCGCGGCGGCCCCGCCTGGTCCACGACACGCTCTGCGTCAACAAGCTCTACCGCACCGGCTTCCTGCGCGAGCACGGCATCCGCTTCCCCGAGGGCCGCTTCCCGTACGAGGACGTCGTCTTCACCGCCCGCGTGCTGGCCGCCGACCCGCGGATCGCCCTGGTCCCGGACCGGGTGTACGTCTGGCACGTGCGCCGGTCCGCCGAGCGGCTGTCGATCTCGCTGGACCGGGCCGGCGTCGTCAACTGGCGGGCCCGCACGGAGGCGTGCCGGCAGGCGTACGAGATTCTGCTGGGCGCCGGGCAGAAGGAACTCGCGCGGGCCTCGCGCGCCAAGTTCCTCGACCACGACCTGCGGATGTACCTGCGCGAACTGGGGTTGCGCGACGCCTCCTACCAGCGTGCGTGGTGGGAGCTCACGCGGGCGCATCTCGCGGAGTACGACGCGGACGACTGGGCGCGCGACCCGGCCGCTCCCGGCCGGCTGGCCGGGCGGGTCGTCCTGGCCTGCCCGGAGCCGCGCGACCTGCCCCGGCTGCGGGAACTGGCGGCCCGCCCGGCCCGGCTCCGCCCGCCGTACGCCCGGGCCGCCGACGGCACGCCCGTCTGGTCGGAGGACCTCCCGCAGATCTCCCTGGAGCCCCTGCTGACCCGGCCGGTGCGGGAGCTGCCCCTGGCCGTCGACGCGGCGCTGCGGCCACGCGCGCGTGGCACCCGGCTGCGGCTGCGCCTGCACGAGCTGTACGGGCGGGTGGCGCAGGCGGGGCCGGAGACGGTGGAGGCGGAGTGGCGGCACCGGGACGACGGGACCGTCGTCTCCTGCGGCACCGCCGCGCTCGTGCCGTCCACGGACTCCTGGTCGGCGGAGACGGCCGTCGACCTCCCCGCCCTGGCCGCGCCCGGCGCGGGCACCTGGGACCTGCGCCTTCGGCTGCGCTTCCGCGACGGCGTGAGCCGCGACGTCACGGCGCACGCGCTCACGAGCGCCGGTCTGCTGCGCCGCAGCGCCGTCCCGAGCGCCCGATACGGCGTGGTACTCGTACAGCCGTACACCACCCACTCCGGCGCCCTGGCGCTGCGGGTGGCCCCCGGCGTACGCGGTGTGCTGTCGGTCGCACGCGGGAGACTGCGCCGCCTGCTTCACTGAGAGCACGACGGGCACGACAAGCACGACGAACACGACGCACCACGACGCACCACGACGTATCACCACAGGCACCACCATGGGCACCACCACGGGCCAACTGACGAGGGGACGGCCGCACATGACCTGGTTGATCACCGGCGGCGCCGGCTACATCGGAGCGCACGTCGTACGGGCGATGACCGCGGCGGGCGAACAGGCGGTGGTGTACGACGACCTGTCCACCGGCATCGCCGAACGCGTGCCCGACGGGGTGCCGCTGGTGGTGGGCTCGACGCTGGACGCCGAGCGGCTCGCGCGCACCCTCGCGGACCACGGGGTCACCGGTGTCGTCCACCTCGCGGCGAAGAAGCAGGTGGGCGAGTCGGTCGAGCAGCCGCTGCACTACTACCGGGAGAACGTCGAGGGCCTGCGGATCCTCCTGGAGGCCGTGACGGCGGCCGGGGTGCCGTCCTTCGTCTTCTCCTCCTCGGCGGCGGTCTACGGCATGCCGGACGTGGACCTGGTCACCGAGGAGACGCCCTGCGTGCCGATGTCGCCGTACGGCGAGACCAAGCTCGCCGGCGAATGGCTGGTGCGCGCGACGGGCCGGGCGACCGGGCTGTCGACCGCGTCCCTGCGCTACTTCAACGTGGCCGGGGCGGCGAGCCCGGAGCTGGCGGACGTCGGCGTCTTCAACCTCGTCCCGATGGTCTTCGAGAAGCTCACGGAGAACGCGCCGCCGCGGATCTTCGGCGACGACTACCCGACCCCGGACGGCACCTGCGTGCGCGACTACATCCACGTCGTCGACCTCGCCGAGGCCCATGTCGCGGCGGCCCGGGCGCTGCGCTCCTCCCCCGGCCGGGACCTCACCGTCAACATCGGCCGGGGCGAGGGCGTCTCCGTACGCGAGATGATCGACCGCATCAACGCCGTCACCGGTTACGACCGGCCGCCCACGGTCACGCCCCGCCGCCCGGGCGACCCGGCCCGCGTCGTCGCCTCCGCCGACCGCGCCGCCGCCGACCTGGGCTGGAAGGCCCGGCACGACGTCCAGGACATGATCACCTCGGCGTGGGAGGGGTGGGTGCGGCTGCACCCGGAGGCGAGGCGGGGCTGACGAGCGGGGACCACTCGCGCACCGAGCGGACCTCGACGCCGGGAGTGGCCCGGTAGTACGGGTCCTCGCGGAGGATCTCCTCCAGCCGCGCCCGGCCGACCGTGAAGAGCAGCAGGGCGCCGCTGTCGTCGGCCCAGGGACCGGCGGCGGCGAGCGCCCCCTCGGTGTGCAGACGGGCCAGGGTCCCGCGGTGGGCGGGGCGGGCGGCGAGGCGCTCCGGGGCGGGCGTGAAGGCGAGTTCGACGACGAACACGGGGGTCCTTTCCGGGCCGGTGTGCGAGGGACGGCCGTGAGGTTAGGCTCGGCGCGCCGGATGCTGCTGTATCGCGCGATACAGACGGGAGTCGGGATGGACACGCGGGGATGGCGGCGGCTGCGGGACGTACCGCTGTTCGCGCGGTTGCCGGACGCCGACCTGATCGCCCTCTGGGACGGGTCGGTGCCGCGCCGCTACGCCGCCGGAGAGGTCCTGCGGGTGCAGGGCGCGCCGGCCGATCATCTGCTGGTGCTGCTGAGCGGGAGCACGGCGGCGTCCGCGGCGACGGCGAACGGGCGGGTGGTGCGGTTCGGCACGTGGAGCGGGCCGTGCGCGCTGGACAAGGTGGCGCTGCTCGACCGTGCGGGCCACACCGCGACGTTCACGGCGGTCGGACAGTGCGCGGTGCGGGCCGTGCCGCGGGCACGCTTCACGGCCCTGCTCGAGGACTCGGCGGCGGTCCGCGCGCATGTGCTGCGCCTGCTGGCCGCCCAGGCCCGGGCCCAGCAGGAACGGCTGACGGACACCGTCGCCCTGCCGTGCGAGGCCCGGCTCGCGGCCTGGCTGCTGGACGCGGCGGCGGGCGGCGGGCGGGTGGTGTCCCTGCCCGGTTCCCAGCAGGGGCTCGCCGACCTGCTGGGCGTCACCCGGGTGACGGTCAACCGCGCCCTGTCCCGGCTCCGGCGTGACGGCCTCGTCCGGTCCGCGGCGGACGGCCGGATCGAGCTGCTCGCGCCGGAACTGCTCGCACTGCGGGCGACGGCGGAGCGCGACTGACGCACCGCCACCCGGGTGATCGCCGGCGACGGCTCTACAGCGCCCGCAACGCCGCCGACGTGGCCCGGGCCAGGGACGCCAGGTACCCCTTGGGCAGCTTCGGGCTGCGGATCACCACCGAGCGCCAGTACAGCGGGCCCGAGATCAGGTCGAGGGCCAGGTCGTGGTCGAGGCCCTCGCGGAGTTCGCCGCGGCGTTCGGCCGCCGTGACGATGCCGGTGGCGACGCCGTCCTGCCCCTCGCGCAGGGCCTTCTGCAGCGCCTCGGCGATGTCGGGGTTGCGGGCCGCCTCGGCCTGGAGGTCGGGGATGATCTGCGAGGCGACGGGGTGGCGCAGGGCACGGGACGTCACCTCGTAGAGCAGCCGCAGGTCGCCCTCCAGGGAGCCGGTGTCCGGCGCGGGCAGGCCCTGCACGGCGAGGGCCGAGACGATGTCCAGGACCAGGTGCAGCTTCGAGCGCCAGCGGCGGTAGACCGCCGTCTTCCCGACGCCCGCCCGGCGCGCGATCCCCTCGATGGACATCCGCGCGTAGCCGACGGCCGCGAGCTCCTCGAAGACGGCCGCCCGGATGGCTTCCGTCACGTCCTCCCGCAGTACGGCGGCCCCCGCGGGGGCCCGGCGGCGCGGGGGCTGCTGGGGCTCGTCGGGCTTCGTCGTCATGCCGGACAGCATAGGGCGTCACGACGAAACGGTTGCGTTCCGACGCTCCAACGGATTACGCTCACGTCACGACGATACGGTCCCGTCCCGACGTAAAAATTCGTCCAGCGTCCGGTAAAGACCACCCGTTCCGTAAAGACCACCCGTTCCGGACCCTGTGACCCCTCAGGTCCCACCCCTCCCCCCGAACGAAAGCAGCGGATGTGAGCCAGGTCCTCCACACACCGCCCCAGCCCCCGGCCCCGACCCCGCCGCCGGCCGGACCCGACCTCGCGGCCCTCGCCGCCCGCCACGGCCTCTCCGTCAGCGGCGCCCGCCCCTCCCTGCCCGAATACGTGCGCCAGCTGTGGGCCCGCCGCCACTTCATCACCGCGTTCGCCACCGCCAAGCTCACCGCCCAGTACAGCCAGGCGAAGCTCGGCCAGGTCTGGCAGGTGATGACCCCGCTGCTGAACGCGGCGGTCTACTACTTCATCTTCGGCGTGCTGCTGGGCACCAAGCACGGCGTGCCGGACTACATCCCATTCCTGGTCACGGGCGTGTTCATCTGGACGTTCACGCAGAGCTCGATCATGGCGGGCACCCGCGCCATCTCCGGCAACCTCGGCCTGGTCCGCGCCCTGCACTTCCCGCGCGCCGCGCTGCCGCTGTCGTTCTGCCTCCAGCAGCTCCAGCAGCTGCTGTTCTCGATGGGCGCCCTGGTCGTCATCCTGCTCTGCTTCGGCGTGCCGGTCCGCGCCTCCTGGCTGCTGGCGCTGCCGGCGCTGTTCCTGCAGTTCACGTTCAACGCGGGCGTCTCCATGGTCATGGCCCGGATGGGTGCCAAGACCCCCGACATCGCCCAGCTGATGCCGTTCGTGCTGCGCACCTGGATGTATGTCTCGGGTGTCATGTGGAGCATCGACAAGCTGGCACAGAAGGACGGCCTGCCCCACGTGGTGAAGGTCGCGCTGGCGACCAACCCGGCCGCCGTCTACATCGACCTGATGCGCTTCGCCCTGATCGACAGCTTCCACGCGAGCCAGCTCCCCGCCCACGTGTGGGCGATCGCGGCCGGCTGGGCGCTGGTCGCCGGCGTCGGCGGTTTCATCTACTTCTGGAAGGCCGAGGAGACGTACGGACGTGGCTGAGCACGTGAACGAGAAGATCCCGACCGTCGTCGCCGACGGCGTCGACATCGTCTACCGCGTCAACGGCACCGGCGCCGGACGCGGCTCCGCGACCGCCGCCCTCAACCGCATCGTGCGCCGCAAGCAGACCGAGAAGGCCTCGGGCGTGCGCCGGGTGCACGCCGTGAAGAACGTGTCCTTCGTCGCCTACCGGGGCGAGGCGATCGGCCTGATCGGCACCAACGGCTCCGGCAAGTCGACCCTGCTGAAAGCCGTCGCGGGGCTCCTGCCCGTGGAGAACGGCCACATCTACACCGACGGCCAGCCCTCCCTCCTCGGCGTCAACGCCGCCCTGATGAACGATCTCACCGGCGAGCGCAACGTCCACCTCGGCGGTCTCGCCATGGGCATGTCCCGGGAGCAGGTCAGGGAGCGCTACCAGGAGATCGTCGACTTCTCGGGGATCAACGAGAAGGGCGACTTCATCACCCTGCCGATGCGCACGTACTCCTCCGGCATGGCGGCCCGGCTGCGGTTCTCCATCGCCGCCGCCAAGGACCACGACGTCCTGCTCATCGACGAGGCCCTGGCCACCGGCGACCGCTCCTTCCAGAAGCGCTCCGAGGACCGCATCCGCGAGCTGCGCAAGCACGCGGGCACGGTCTTCCTGGTCAGCCACAACAACAAGTCGATCCGCGACACCTGCGACCGCGTGCTGTGGCTGGAGCGCGGGGAACTGCGCATGGACGGGCCGACGGAGGACGTCCTGAAGGAGTACGAGGCGTTCACCGGGGACAAGGCGCCGAAGGCCAAGCCCAAGCCCAAGGCGGGGGTTCCCTCGTGAGGCGCACCCGGTCGGCCCTTTTGTCTCATTGATGGCACCATGACCGCATAGGTGCAGCCGCGAGAAGGAGTCCCCGTGATGGCCGAGCTCAGCGTCATCGTCCACGGGCCGAACGTTCAGGACCATCTGACGGAACTCCTCGACTCCCTCGTCGCCCACCCCCTCCCGGACGCCGAGGTGATCGTGGCCGCGGTCGGCGACTGGGCCCGGGAGACAGCCGAGCGGCACACCCCGGACGTCCAGGTGCTGCCGCTGCCGGACGGCACGGGCGACGCCGCGGCCCGGGCGGCGGGCGCGGCACGGGCCTCCGGGCGGTGGCTGCACTTCGTCCACGCCAAGGACGGCCTGCCCGCCGGCGCCCCGCGCACGGTCGCCGAGCGGGTGGCGGAGCTGCCCGGCGAGGTGGACGTCCTGCTCCTCGACCATGTCCGCAGCACCTGGCACACCTCCGGCATGCCCTCTCCGGACGGCTCGCTGCTCGCCCGGGCGGGCCGGGCCGACGTCGCCCTGGACGACTGCGCGCCCCTGCTGCGGCTGACCCCGCTGCTCGGGACCCGGGTCCTGCGCGCGGACTTCTGGCGGGCGCACGAGCCGCGGCTCACCACCGACGACGAGCCGTACGCCGCCCTGGCCGCCCTGCTGCTCGCCGACCGCGTCGCCTGCCTGCCGCATGTCGCCTACGAGGACCGCAGACTGCGCTCCGCCAGCCTGCCCCCGGTCACGCCGGAGCAGCGCTACGGCCTCGTCGAGCGCTACGAGGCCCTCCTCGACCTCGCCCGTGACCGCCGCGCCGCCCACACCGTCCTCTACGACGTGATGGTCCGCGACTGCCTGCGCACCTTCACCCGGGGCGGCATGCCGGAGGAGGTCGCGCGGGAGTTCTTCCGCCGGGCGTCCCTGGCCGCCCTGCGCCGCCGCCCCGAGGGTCACCGGCGCCCGGCCGGTCTCGAAGGCGTCCGCCGCTCCCTGCTCGAGGAGGGCGCGTACGCCAGGTACCGGGCCTTCCAGGCCGTCAACCGCACGCGCCGCACCGCCAAGTCGGCCGTACGGACCCGCAGGCGCCAGCTCGGCGCCAAGCTCCGCGACCACCAGTACCGCAGGGCGCTCGGCCGGCCGGTCAACCCCAACCTGGCGGTGTTCTCGGCGTACTGGAACCGCGGCGTCGCCTGCAATCCCGCCGCGATCGCCGCGAAGCTCGCCGAACTCGCCCCGCAGATCCACGCCGTGTGGGTGGTGTCCGAGGAGAACGCGGCCCTGCTGCCGCCCGGCACCGACCACGTCGTGCCCGGCAGCCGCCGCTACTGGGAGGTGCTGGCGACCGCCAAGTACCTCGTCAACAACGTCAACTTCCCCAACGCGGTGGTCAAGCGCCCCGACGCGATCCACGTCCAGACCCACCACGGCACACCGCTGAAGCGCATGGGCATCGACCAGATGGCGTACCCGGCGGCCGCGCAGGGCCTGGACTTCCAGGCGCTGCTGGAGCGCATCGACAAGTGGGACTTCAGCGTCTCCTCCAACAGCCACACCACCCGCATGTGGGAGCGCGCCTACCCCTCGCACTACGTCTCGCTGGACCACGGCTATCCGCGCAACGACGTGTACTACACGGCCGGCGCCGCCGACATCCGCGCGATCCGCGACCGCCTCGGCATCGCGCCCGGCCGCCGGGCCGTCCTCTACGCGCCCACCCACCGCGACTACGAGGCCGGCTGGACCCCGCGCCTGGACCTCGCCGCCCTCGCCGACCGGCTCGGCGAGGACACGGTCCTCCTCGTCCGCGGCCACTACTTCTACGGCGGCGCGGCCTCCCCGCTCACCAACCTGCGGCGCACGGGCCGGATCATCGACGTCTCCTCCTACGACCCGGTCGAGGAGCTGTGCCTGGCGGCGGACGCCCTGGTCACGGACTACTCCTCGATCATGTTCGACTACGCCAACCTCGACCGGCCGCTGGTGATCTACGCCGACGACTGGGAGACGTACCGCACGACCCGCGGCGTCTACTTCGACCTGATGGCCGAGGCCCCCGGCCCGGTGGCCCGCACCCAGCAGGAGCTGACGGAGATCCTCACCACCGACGCCTGGCACGACGAGGGCGCGGCGAAGGCCCGGGCCGTCTTCCGCCGCCGGTTCTGCGAGTACGACGACGGACGCGCCGCCGAGCGCGTCGTGCGCCGGGTCTTCCTCGGCCAGGACGAGAAGGACCTGCCGCCGGTCCTGCCGATCGAGGACCGCACCCCGGCCCCGACCCCGCAGGAGGCGACCGCATGAGCACCCCCGACGTCACCGTGACGGTCATCGTCTACAACGACGCCGAGCGCCTCACCCGCGCGGTCGACTCGGTGCGCCGGCAGACCCACGCGAACATCGAGATCGTCATCAGCGACGACCACTCCACGGACGCGACCCCGGCGGTGGCCCAGCGGCTGGCGGCCGAGGACCCCCGCATCCGCCACCTCCGCCTGGAGCGCAACAGCGGCGGCTGCAGCGCACCGCGCAACCGTGCCCTGGAGACCGCCCGGGCGCCGTACCTGATGTTCCTCGACAGCGACGACGAACTCCCCGACGACGCCGTCGAACTGCTGCTCGCCGCGCACCGCGAGCGCGAGATCGACTTCGCGATGGGCGCGGTGCAGCGGATCCGGACGGACAGCGGCCGCCGCTCGACCTGGATGCCGCACCTGGTCGCCGAGCGCCGCACCCTCGACGGCATCGAGGCCGACCCGCGCCTGCTCTTCGAGCACCTGTCGACGAGCAAGATGTACGCCCGCGCCTTCCTCGACCGGCACGGCCTGCGCTTCCCCGAGGGCATCCACTACGAGGACCAGCTGTTCTCGGCGCAGGCGTACTGCCTGGCCAAGCGTTTCACGATCATTCCGGAGCCGGTCTACCGCTGGTACGTGGCGCCGTACGCGTCCTCCGACGCGGCCTCGATATCCAACCAGCGGCACAAGCTCGCGAACGTCCGCGACCGGATCCACGTCCAGCACCTCATCGACACGTTCCTGGCCGAGAGCGGGCACGAGTCGCTCCGCGAGGACAAGGACCACAAGTTCCTCAAGCACGACTTCCGGATGTACGCCGGTGACCTGCCCTACCGGGACGAGGCCTGGCTGACGTCCTTCGCGGACCTCGTCACCCCCTACCTCGACACGCTCGCCCCGGGCGCGTTCGCCCGCCTCCCGCGCGCCGAGCGCGTGGTGATCCAGCTGATCCGCGACCGCCGCCTGCGGGAAGCCGGGCCGGCGGCCCGGGGCCTGGGCCACGGGGTCGCCCCCAGGCGGGTGACGACGGACGCGGAGGGCCGCACCTACTGGGGCGACCGGATCCCCTCCTCCGAGTGGTCCCGCCGCGAGCTGGACGTCTCGGACCTGGAACTGGAGACCCGGCCCTTCCCGAGCGCCCAGTTCCGCCATGAGATCACGGAGATCACCCGGGGCCCCGGCGCCTCGATCGACCTCACGATCCGCACGTACGACCCGGCCCTGCGCCTCCCGGTCGGCCCTCAGCGGGCGACGCTGCTCATCGCCCCGGGCGGCCGCCGGCTCCGCGTGGACCTCCGCCTCTCGCCCGTCCGCCCCGGCGTCTTCGAGGGCCACGTCCACCTGGACCTGGCGGCGGCCTCCCTCCCCCTGCAGGGCTTCACCGGGATCCGTCACCCCCTGCTCCGCCTGCACCACCAGGGCCTGACCAACACGGGCCTCCTCCTGGCGCCCCTGACGTTCCCCACCCTGACCACCCACGTCCCCCACCACCGCCTCACCCTCGAACCCGAGGGCCACGGCCCGGGCCGCCTCCAGGTCCGCTGGGAGCCGACGGGCGTGACGGCGACCCTGATCCGCCCGGCGGTACGCCGCCTGGCCCGGCCCCGGGTGAAGAGGGCGGCGCGGCTGGTGGCGAGCGCGCTGAAGTAGCGGCCTGGTTTCGGTCCTGCGACTCCTGGCTGGGGTCCTGCGACTCCTGGTTTCGGTCCTGCGCCTGGCTGCGGTATCGCGGCTCCCGGCTGGGGCCTGCGGCTCCTCCCCAGGGACGAGAGCCCCGCCCGCCCCTCCGCCCCCCGGCTGCCGGGCCCGCCCACCAGGCGGACGCCCCGAGGGCACGCGAGTCGGCAGCATCATCCGCATGACCCCACCGCCGACCATCTCGACCACCCCACCCCGCTGGGCCGTCCGCGCGGCCCATGCCACCGCCCTCCTCGTACTCCCCAGCGGTCTTTGGCGCATCGCCCTGGCCCTGGGCCATCCCGCCGGCTACACGGCCGAAGGCTTCGCGGACTTCCAGTCACCCGACGCGAGGCTCTGGCTCGTCGTCCTCAGCGTCGTCAGCGAGCTCCTCGCCCTGCTGACGATCGGCCTGGTCCGCCCCTGGGGCGAAACCCTGCCCCGCTGGATCCCGTACGTCGGCGGCCGCGCGGTCCCCACCCGGCCCGTCGTCGTCACGGCCGGCCTCGGCGCGCTGGCCCTCACCGCGCTCTGGGCCGGCATCCCCTGGTGGTGGACGTACCCGCACGACGGCATGACGGACACCGGCCACCTGGTCGTCGGCATCCTCTACCAGCCCCTGGTCCTGTGGGGGCCGCTCCTCGCCGCCGTCACGCTGTCGTACCACCGCCGCCGCACCGGTCACCGCTTCACGGCGTAGAGCACCTGCCCCCCAGGCCCCCGAGCCACCTCCCGCAAGCCGGCGCCCCGCGCACCCTCCCCCAGCCAGGCCCCCGCCACGACCCACCGCACGCCGTACGCCCGCAGGATCTCCCCCCGCTCCCCGTCCGGCGTCCCCTCCGCGAAGTACCGGCGCACGGCCTCCGCCCGTCGCCCCTCGTCCGGCAGGAAGAAGTCGGGATAGCCGGGCGCCACGGTGTACGCCCCGTACGCCGGGATCTGCCGGGCCGGCCGCCCGGCCCGCGCCATCACCACGTCCCCGTACCTCACCCACGGCGTCATCCAGTGGTACCCGGCCCACGGCTGCCGGTACTTCTCCGCGACGGCCTCCGGCAGGTCCCCCCGCGGCACGACGTACCCGAGCGTCCCGGCCTGCGTCCACGCCCCCGCGGCCAGCGCCGCGCCCAGCACGCACGCCCACCCCGCCCGCACCGCACGCCGCCCGGCCGCCACCGCCTCCAGCGCCGCCGCGAGCTGCGCCGGGATCAGCGCGGCCGGCAGGGCCCGGCCCCACGAGTAGTGCCCGCTCAGCCCGCCCGCCGCGACCACGACCACCCCCAGCGCGAAGAACAGCACCAGCGGAT
This sequence comes from Streptomyces olindensis, assembly GCF_040645895.1. NCBI lineage: Bacteria > Bacillati > Actinomycetota > Actinomycetes > Kitasatosporales > Streptomycetaceae > Streptomyces > Streptomyces olindensis. Next base: position 35,938 of record NZ_JBEYZD010000086.1, read on the forward strand.
CCCACCGGTCCCGCCCCCACCGCACCCCCAGGGCCACCACCCCGAGCAGCACCAGCCAGTACCGCCCGAGCAGGTCCTCGTACAGCGGCCGGTGCACCGCCTCCAGCCCCTCCCCCGCCCCCAGCAGCGCGAAGAAGTCGTAATACGGCCACAGCAGCAGCACCCCGAGTGCCAGCGCGACCCCGCCCGCGAGCCGCAGCCACGTGTCCCGCCCCGGTCGCGCGGCGAGCACCGTCGCGGCCGCCCCGAGCGAGGCCACCACGCCCGAGAACTGGTGGCACAGCAGGATCACCGCCCACAGCGCCCCCAGCCCCAGCCACGTCCCCCACCCCGCGCCGCGCCGCGCCGCCCGGCCCAGCCAGGCCCAGAGGTGGAACGCCAGGCCCAGCGCGAACACGCTCGGATACGACACCGTCAGCGCGAGCGAGTTGAGCCCGTGGAAGCCGCTCCAGTTGAACAGGGCCGTCCCCCACAGGAACAGCAGGCTCAGCACGGCCAGGGCGGGCGCGGCGCGATGGCCGTCGAGGGTCCGCACGTACCGCCACACCCCGGTCACCAGCAGCCCGAGGCCGGCCAGCGCCCCCAGCCGCAGCACCACGAAGACCGACAGCCGGCTCACCCGCGCGACACACCCGAGCACCAGCATCCAGGGCGAGTAGTACGGGCTCGGCGTGTCCGCGTCGACGAGCGGATTGCCCGGGTCGACGAGGTCGTGCCGCAGCCGCTGGACGGTGGCGGCGTGCATCCCGAGGTCCCCGGCCCACGGGAGCCGGACGATCACGAGGAGCAGCAGCAGGACGGCCACCGCGGCGGCGGCCTGCGCGGCGAGGACGGCCGGTCTAGGCGCGGCGCGCATCGTGCTGGAACACCCAGGTGCGGTAGACGAGGAACCGGAAGGCCGACGCCAGCACGATGGAGACCGCCTTGACCAGGTTCGACTCCACGGGCCCGGCCAGCCCCAGCCCGTGGTACCCGGCGTAGAACAGCCCGCTCTCCAGGGCGACGCCGATTCCGCTGAAGACGAAGAACAGCGCGATCTGCTGCCTCGTCCGCGACGCCCTGTCGCGGTAGGTGAAGTACCGGAAACCGAGGTAGTTGCCGCCCATGGCGACCAGGCTGGCCAGCACGGTCGCCACCATGGCGGGCCAGTGCAGCCCGTGCAGGAGCACGTTGAACACCAGGAAGTTCACCGCGACGCCGCTGCCGCCGACCACCGCGAAGTTCACCACTTCGAGGACGACGCGCTTGACGGGGAGGGCGGGGGCGGGCGCTCGCTCCTCGGACAGGTTCACAGTCACGCCTCAAGCCTTAGCCGGATTCGGTAAGTCCTCCACTCGAATCGCCCTAAGGCGGGCCAAGAACGAGCGCCCCGGGCCGGCAGCCGGC
>NZ_JBEYZD010000087.1:0-5804 GCF_040645895.1 Streptomyces olindensis
TCCGATGCCCGCCCTCGCTCTCCTCTCCGCCGCCTTCGTCGTCGCCTTCGAGCAGCTCGTCCAGTGGAAGTACGGCCCGGCCGGAATCGTCGGGCCCTCCCGGGCCGGCCCTTCGTGCGATACGAGACGCAACGTCTTGCGTGAGGGGGATGCAGGGGTTAATGTTCGGGGAAAGTCGAGACGATACGTCTCGTCTCAGCCTCTTGATCTCCCTGTCCTCGACGAAGGAAGACACCACTTGTTCCGAACTCCCGAAGCACCCTCCGCCCCCACCGCCGCCTCCCAGCTCACCGTCACCGACGTCAGTAAGCGCTACGGCCCTCACCTCGTCCTGGACCGCGTGTCCTTCACGCTCCGGCCAGGGGAGAAGGCGGGGATCATCGGGGACAACGGCTCGGGCAAGTCCACCCTGCTGCGGCTGCTCGCCGGCACCGTGCAGCCCGACAACGGCGAGGTCGGCGTCGTCGCACCGGGCGGCACAGGACACCTGGCGCAGACCCTCGACCTGCCCGGCACGGCGTGCGTCGGCGACGCCGTCGACCTGGCGCTCGCCGAACTGCGCGCGCTCGAACGGCGCCTGCGGACGACGGGCGCCGCACTCCACGGAGCGGACCCGGAAGCCTACGACCGGTATGCCGCACTGGAGGCGGAGTTCGAGGCGCGCGGCGGATACGACGCGGACCGCCGTGTCGACGTCGCCCTGCGCCACCTCGGCGAGCCGGCCGGCCTGGACCGGTCGCGGCGGCTCGGCACCCTCTCCGGCGGCCAACACTCCCGCCTCGCCCTGGCCGCGACGCTCGCCTCGTCCCCCGAACTGCTGCTGCTCGACGAGCCCACCAACGACCTCGACGACGAGGCCGTGGCCTGGCTGGAGGAGCGGCTGCGCGCCCACCGGGGCACACTCGTCGCCGTCACGCACGACCGGGCCTTCCTCGACCGGGTCACCGACACCATTCTGGAGGTCGACCACCACACCCGGTCCGTACGCCGCTACGGCGACGGCTACGCGGGATACCTCACGGCCAAGGCCGCCGAACGGGCCCGGCACGAGCGGGAGTACGCGGAGTGGCGCACCGAGGTGGCCCGCCAGTCCCGGCTCGCCGACTCCCACATCGGACGCCTCGAGGCGATCCCGCGGAAGGGGCCGTGGGCGTTCAGCGGCGCGGGCGCGTTCCGGGCCCGCTCACGGGCCCACGGCGCCATGAGCCGCATCCGCAACGCGCGCGAGCGACTGCAGCGCCTCACCGACGATCCGGTGTCCGCGCCTCCCGAGCCGCTGCGGTTCTCCGCGGACATCGAAGGATCGGCGGACCGCGCGGTGGAGGTGCGGGACGTGCGCGTACCCGGGCGCCTGGTCCTCGACTCGCTCCAGGTCCCCGCAGGGGGCCGACTGGTGGTGACCGGCCCCAACGGCGCGGGCAAGACCACGTTCCTCCAGATCCTCGCCGGCGAGGTCACGCCCGAGCCGGGCGCCACGGTGCGCCGGCCCGCGAGGGTCGGCTTCCTGCGCCAAGTGGCAGCCCCGACCTCCCCCGAGGAGGAGAGCCGCCCGCTGCTCGCGGCCTTCGGGGAGGACCGCGCCGACGCGCTGCTCGCCCTGGGCCTCTTCCACGAAGCCGACCTGACCCGGCCCGTACGGGCCCTCTCCACCGGCCAGCGCCGCCGCCTCGAACTGGCCCGCCTGGTCACGGGCACACACGACCTGCTCCTCCTGGACGAGCCGACGAACCACCTCTCGCCCTCCCTGGTGGAAGAACTCCAGCCGGCCCTCGCCGCGTACCAGGGCACGCTCATCATCGTCACCCACGACCGACGGCTGCGGTCGGCGCTGCCGGGAGCGGTCCACGAGCTGGGCACGGCCCGGTGACCGGCCGAAGGCGGCCGAGGCCGAAGCACCGGCCCGGTCGCCGTCCGCACCCGACGGCTTCCGCAACGGGCGCTCCTCCACAGGTGCCCGTCACCGGGAACGCCGGCTGCCCCTTGCCCATGGCGGACTCGGGACGGGAGATCCCGACCACTCGGAAGACCGCGTGCGCATCAGGAACGTGACGAACACGCGCCTGGCACGCGAGCTGTCCCGCCCGAGTGACGTGCCGCCAGTGAGACCGGGGCTGAACGCGATCACACTGATCCGACGGGCCCTGACCGTTCAAGGCTCTTGGGCGCCATCGGGGTGACCTTGGGGCCGTGCGTCTCGCTGGTGGTGATCACCAGGCGGCCGTCGTCGGCCACGCGCGGCACCAGGAGCCGGGCAACAGGTAGTGGGCCAGGTAGCTGACCGCGAACGTCAACGCGTAGCCGTCCGCGCTCCGCCCCTCCGCCTCTCCGCCTTGGCGGTCTGCATGCCGGCGTTGAGGACGAGGATGTCGATGCGGGCGTCACCGAGCTGCCGTAGCACGCGCGGTCCCGCAACTGAATTGTCAGATCTGACCGAGGTCGATCTCCACCGGGAAGGGGGCCGCTACCTTGAGGACGCCCGTGAAGACGTCTCCCTCCCGGTAGGTATGCGTCGCGGGGTCGAGAACGTAGGTGTACACAAGAGGCAGGCCTGTCAGGGCTTGCTCGATCCGCCAGTAGAAGCCGATGCCCGCCTTGGCGTACTGGTCGACCTTCACGATCCTGTCGGTGGTCTCCGAGCCCGGCGACACCACCTCCGCGACCAGCAGTACGTGCTCAGGGCGGGTGGGGGTGATGTCGATCGTGTCTGCGCGGTACACGACGACGTCCGGGCGGCGATTGGTGAGCGGGACGTCCCGCAGCCGGACGTCGAAGTCAGTGTCGGCGTTCCACTCCGGGCCCGCCGCAGCATCCAGGGCGTTCGCCAGAATCCGAGCCAGCCGGTTGTGCCGCTTGGACGCACTCGGAGTCACGACGACCATCCCGTCCACGATCTCGATACCGGCGCACTGCTCCGCGGACCAGGACTCGTACTCCTCCGCCGTGATCTGCTCATGCATCCACGCCGGGGCCACCATCTCGGCCGTCATGAGGCACCTCCCGGACACTGTGCCGCGGGCCCGATCCCGCTGGGATCAGCGTACTGTCTGCCATCCGTCCGGCCGCTGATCTCGCTCACGCAAGCGGTGACGGTCCTCCTTGCCCCACACCAGCAGCAGTGCCGTCGAAACCGCAAGCCCGGGTCGGTCCACGGCTCCGGGGACTCGACGATCCCGGCCTCCCCGGCCGCGCGGCCGCCCGGTGCGGCCGCCCGGTGCGGCCGCCCGGTGCGGCCGTCAGAGCGGTGCGTCCGGCGCGAGGCCAGCCGCTCCTCCTGTGCGACATCCGCCCGCGACGGTGATCAGGCGTAGGCCGGCGGCGGCCGGGCCGCCGAGGACAGGCAGCCGGACACGGCTCCAGCAGGAGCCGTGCACGAGCAGGAACGGCTGAGGACTCTTCACTCCACGACGCCCCGTCACAGCACCCGGCAGACCTTGTAGGCGATGCCGCCCTCGACGAGGTATCCCGACCCGACGCAGACCGTGCCGTTGAGCCATGCGTATGGCTCGGCCCCTGTCTCGAAGAGCGGGTTGGTCCGGAAGTAGTAGTCGGCCGGATCGATCCGGAGCCGCTCGTCGGGGTCGGCCAGGGCCTCGCGCACCTCGGGCGGGGTGACCCAGCGGCCGCCGTAGGTCATGTGCAGGAGGGCGCCGTCGTGGGTGCGCAGCGTCAGGCGTACGTCCAGGGCCATCGTTCCGTCAGGGGCGAACAGTGCCCAGTCTCCCCCACCGGGAAGGACGTCGCCGTGCAGCCCGGGGCCGTCGAACGTGCCTCCTGCGGCACCGAAGAGGACGCGCCGGCCGAACGGCCCGCTGCCGAAGGGCAGACGGGGGTTCAAGTCGACGACCATGTCGAAGAGGTGCTCCGTCCGGATCTCGCCGACGTCCTTCACGCGCGGGTCCGCTGTCATGCTGCGCCGCCTCCGGTGAGCGCGGGGAACAGCCTCTGCCGGACCGCGTCCGTCGAGACGCCGGACTGGGCGCACAGTGCCGCCAGGTCGAAGAAGAAGCGCTCGCCCGCGATCAGGTCGTCCTTGAACGTGAACTGGATGAACACCGGTACCTCGGCACGCTTCCCGTTGGGGAGGACGCCGAACCGGTCGCCTGTCATGGTCAGCCGGGCCGTACCCCAGCACACGAGCGTGTCACCGTCGCTCGCGCGGCCGTGCAGGGCGACGTCATAGTCGGGGAACGAGGCGAAGAACCGCCTCAACGCCTTCTCGTTCTCGGCCAGTCCCCGAGCCGTCGTACCGAAGGCCGGGGTCTCCAGCACCATGTCCGGGTGCAAGAGCCGCAGAGCGGCGGGTATGTCCTGTCGGCTCTTGGCGACGGCTAACGCGTGCGCCAGTTCGAACATGCGGTGCTCGTGCACAGGTGCCTCCTGCGATGCGCTTTCGCGCGCTTCAGCGCGCTGGGAAAGTAAACGTACGACCGGTCGTATGCTTCGAGCAAGGCACATGGCAGGATGGGAGCCGATGAACGAGCACTCAGGGAGCCGGAGCCGGTTGCCACAGGCGGCCGTGCACGCCACGGAAACCGCAGGCGCGAGCGCGACCGTGGCGGACCAGCGCCTGGTCCGCGGCACCCGCACCCGGCGCAAGATCGCACGCCACGGCGTCGACATCGCCTCGCTGGAAGGGCTCAACGGCCTCAGCATCGGCCGCCTGGCCACCGACCTGGGGCTGAGCAAGAGCGGAATCCAGACGCTCTTCAAAACCAAGGAGAACCTGCAACTGGCGGTCGCGGAGTCGGCGCGCGAAGAGTTCACCGAAGCGGTCGTCCGCCCCGCACAGACCGCGCAGCCGGGCATCACCAGGCTCCGCGCGCTGACGGAACACTGGATCACCTACGTCGAGACACCCCTGTTCGCCGGGGGCTGCTTCTGGGCGGCCAGCCTCCCCGACTTCGACAGCCACCCCGGAAAAGTCCGCGACGCCCTACTGCTCCACCGCCACACCTGGCTCACCCTCCTCGCCACCGAACTGCGCTGCGCAGTAGCCACTGATGAGATCGCCCAACTGGACGTAGACCTCACGGTCTTTCAGCTCGACGCGGTACTCAACGCGGCGAACACCGCACTGCGCTTGGGGGAGAGCGACGCGGTGTCTAAGGTCCGCCGGGTTGTGGACGGGTTCTCTGCACCACCACGCTGACAGACGGCTCTCTCCGCGTAGTACCTCGGCGGCCACCGTCCGTGACTCGGTGCGCCGCTCGCTCAGCAGCCGACACGGATCATCACGGTGAGCGCCGACGGGCGCGACAACGGATGCTTCTGCGCGACGACTTCGTACATACGTATACGGGATGCGGACTTGAGACACCCGCTTTAAAGAGTTCGATCCTGACCCACTTCGGCTGCGGTCGGCGACTGGTGGGACGGCCGGACAGAGTCGCTGGTGTACGCCCCTGTCCGGCATCGTTGATGTCAGCCGTGGATGTCAGATGCTTGTTGATGCGTGGCTCTCGGCGGATCGGTCATTGGAGCTCATACAGGCTTCGGGGAGGGGCGTGGCGGCTGGCCATGGGCTGCAAGCACACTCTGCCGTCTCACCGCTCGTGAATTGCAGACCCCACATCCCGGCCCGCCCGCACTGTGGCAAGGTGACCGGCATGGCCACCACACCCGAGATGCGCGAGACATCGCTGCAACTCCTTCGTGTCGACTCCCCGGCCCTGGCCACCCTGTCTAGAGCCCTGCTCTCGTTCGCTGAAGCCCAGCGACGGATGCAGGCCAACCTCGACATGACCGGCCTGTCCAGGGCCCTGCTCTCGTTCGCTGATACCCAGCGACGGATGCAGGCCAACCTC
>NZ_JBEYZD010000087.1:5903-36983 GCF_040645895.1 Streptomyces olindensis
TCCCAGCGACGGATGCAGGCCAACCTCGACATGACCGGCCTGTCCAGGGCCCTGCTCTCGTTCGCTGATACCCAGCGACGGATGCAGGCCAACCTCAGCCTGACCGTCGGCGCCACCGACCTGTCCCAGTTGATGAGCACGGTGGAGGGGCTCCGTACCCTCAGTCAGGCTCAGCTCACGACCGTCGCAGCCGCAGTGGAAGAGAGCTACCGGGCCACGGCCGAAGACGACGTTCCCGAGGAACTGGTGGCCGAGCTGGAGGACACCGTCCGTGACTTCACCGCCTCGGAAGCCATCGAGTACCTTCCGGTCGAGGTGAGCCGCAAGGAGTTTGCTCTATACGTAGGTGCCGTCATCATGACGTCCTTGATGACGGTGACATTCTCCAACGAGACCGCTGACGGCATCCTCGGCAAGTTCCTGGAGCTAAGCGGATTGGTAGCGCTCGTGATGGTCGCCGCAGAGAAGGCACACGACCGCGTCACCGGCACCACCACTGAAGCGAACTCCGATGGCGTTAGCGACAGCCCCGAGGACAGCTGACCGCTACAGACGAGGGATCGACTCTGCTGGCCCTCAGTCCCACAGGCAGCGCCGTGCGTGGTGCGTGCGCACGTCAAGCACGTTGAAGTGTATGGGTCAAGGGCAAGGACGGCGAAGGCTGGTGAGCTGTCTGCGAGGAGCACCGTGCTTCGTCGACGGTTTTGAATACAGACCCTCGGTGGCCGATGACCTGCACAGCCACAACTGATCATCGGCGGCCGTGACCTGCGGCCGCCGAATCGATCCACGCCCTGACCTGCTGCCGAGCTGTCGGCACCTGTCAACGTTGGTCACCATTGAGCGCCCTTCCACGGCCCGAGGACGGCCCGGGAGGGCGCTCGTCGTGTAGTCGCGTGCGGCGATGCACAGATTTAGCGGCCCGGTACCCCGCAACGCTGCGGTACAGGCGCATGTGGGAAGACCGACCCACTGAGGATGGATGCGAGATATGTTATGGGGCACCGTAGGCGACGACATACCAATGGGGAAGCGCCGTGAAATTAGCGACCTCGATCGTGCAGATAATTTTTTGGCTGGCCACCTCGATGGTGGCAGTTCTGGGCTATATCAACGCCAAGAGGACTATTTTTCAACCTCTCAGGACTGAAATCTTCAAGAAGCAGATCGAAGCACTCTCTTCGGCGCTGGAGCTCTTCGTCGGAAAGAGGAGTGATGAACTTGCGGAAGATTTCGATATGGACTTCGGCGAGAAAGCCAACATCTTTCGCATGTATGACGCGTACTTGGAATTTGCCTTCGGCAGGAGAAGGCCTGAAGAGTTGCGGGAGTATCGACCGGAACTGTGCCCCACGGCCTGGATCCACGCGGACTACCTCAGCTCCTATGACGCGGACAAGGAGGACTGGGCAGAGGATAGTGCGAAGGTTGAGTTTCCCGCGAAGCCGAAAGACTGGGAATATAAGGACGGGATGATTTCCGTTCCTCGAAAATACACGGAGAAGGAGGCGGACTTCCGTGCAGTGCTGGAGAATCCTCTTCTTCCGGCCAAGATAGCCGACCTGATCGAGCGCCATTTGGAGGCTGCGCATGAATATCTCGGTGCAATTGGCCCGGTGCTTGAAGAGTGCGCCAAGGAAATGCCTGACCGTTACCCTGAACTTGACGACTTCCTTAAATCGAAGTTCGATTGGATACATAACCGCCTAGTTGAACATAGGCATAATGAGGGGATATCGCTCAGCGTTACCGCGAAAGCGGTAGTGGACGAGGTTCGCGAGTACTTCGATTCTGACAATCTGTTGCCCGTTCCTCGACGTCGCAAGTGAGGTCGGCGGAGCGGCTTTGGGCTGGAGCTGCTTTGGGGCGAGTGATCATGGCCCCGTAAGCTTCCGGCGAGTCGGGCAGTCTGGGGACCTGCCCGTTAAAGCACGACGTTGGGGCCATGATCTTAGAGGCTCGCCCCAAAGTGGCTGCCTAAAGCCGTGGAGCCGACCGCCCCAGCCACAGAGGGTGTCTCCCACTTCATGCCCGCAGCCGCCGAGCGCGCCGCCGGGCGCGGCCAGCCGGGGCGAAGACAGGAGGCAGGCCGCGCCGCAGAGGCGGCGCGCGCCCGCGCCGTGCGCGGGCCTTGAACCCGTATAGAAAGTTGCAACTCAGTCGGTCGGCCGGGCCCGAAGTCAAGTGCGCAGCAGGGCAGTTCAATGCCTTGCGGCTGCGCGAGGGGCGCGGAGTGGGCTGGACGCATCGTTCATCTGATGCGGTGTGGCGGAGTCGCCTTCGGCGGAATCAGTGCGACTCGCCCATCGTGCTGCGCAGCCAGTCCAATGGGTCGGTCGCCAGCAGTTGGTCGGCCAGCTCGTTCGCCGTCTTCGTGATGAGGCGGCCGCGGCTGTTGTCGATCCACCGCTGTGCGAGCTCGTAGCCTTGGGCCTTGTACTCGATGCCCTGCAGCATGCACTCCAGCTTGTCCGCGTCTCGCGCGCAGATCGCTTCGGGTGATTCCCGGGTTTCGTATTCGTCGATCAGTTCCTGCACTGTGGTCGCAAGTGCTTCGGGCATGCCCGCCACCTGGTCGGCGGTCACCACCTTGGGGTCGGCTTCGCCGGCGCCGTACTTCTTGGCCAAATGGTTGACGTCCCCGGTCCTGCTCTCCTGCGAGTCGTGCCACACCGCCAGGAACGCGGCTCGGGCAGGGTCTGCTCCCTCCAGTTTGGCGATGATCGACGCGATGAGCGAGGTGCGCCAGGCGTGCTCGGCGACGCTCTCCGGGTCGCGCACCCCAGCCATCCACCACCCGGTGCGCTTCGACTGCTTGAGCGTCCCCGCTTCGTACAGGAACCGTGCCACCTGGGTCAGCTCTTCGGTCACGGTCGAGTCTCCTCTCACGCCTCGGCAAGGCGGATCGCATACCTGATGCTGTCCAGTTCACGGCGAGCGCGAGCCGACAACCCCTGGCTATCCAACATCACTGGCAGTCGATCGTGCAGGGCTCGGGTCGCTGCCCCGGATTTGAGAAGGTTCGGCCGGACGGCGAGCAGGGACCACAGGGAGTGAATGTTCAGGTCGACGTACCCGTGGTGAGGAGCCAGCCCGTTGGCGAGGTGGGCGAGCAGCTTGTCTCCGGGCCAGGGCCCAGGCGTGCGGGACGCGATGAAGTCGTCGGACAGTTCGAGGTGGCGACTCTCACCCACCCAGTACGCCCAGTAGTTCAAGTTCGCGGCCTCACCGCGGTCATCGTCGAGCAGGACCGTGTCGATGAAATGGCCCATCCGCTCGCGGTCGCCCTGCCGTGCGGCGACCGCTGCTACGGAGCGGGCGTTCAGCCAGTCGATGAGCCAGCCTCCGGGCCGCTGGGTGGCCTGCTGATGGGCGAGCCACTCGGAAGTGTCGGCCTGGTCGTCGTAGCTGGACAGGTACAGCGCCTGGCGTCGCAGTAGGAACTGGTCCTCGCGGCGCGCCAGTTCTGCCGTGTGTCGCATCCGTGCGAAGAACCTGCGCCGATCGGTGGCCTTCAGCTCGGGCGCTGACGGTACGGGGCCTCGGCGCGGCCGTCGGGGCGCGGGCAGATCGCGAACCGGCTGCGGCGGCATCCGGGTGAGCGGCCATGCGAGGACCTCGACGAGATCGCGCTGCATGACCCACGCCCCAAGCGGGCTCTCGTCGGCGGGTGCCTCGTCATCCAAGGCGCCGGTCAGGAGAACGTCGGCCTCCGTCGCTCTCTCCAGAGCCTGAAGCAGGGTGGGTGAGATGCCCGTCTGCATGAGTCGGTGCCGGTGCACCAGCATCTGTCCGACCGGCACGGCAGTCAGCGGTCGTCGCCCGGACTCCCAGCCCGCGATCGTGTCCGGAGAGACCTCCAACAGCTCGGCCACCTCGTCCTGCGTTCGGCCGAGCTGCTCCCGGATGATGCGGAATACGTATCCGGAAATGACCCCGATCCGGGGTCGCGCGTGCGTACCCCGACCGCCGGTCAGGGGTTGTCCTGAGCTTGACGGCATCTCAGCCACCTGTCCCCGTGTGGTCCCCATCCATACCTGTACCGCCAGTCACTTCATGCGGTGATCGACGTTTTCTACCGTTCAGGCAGTAGTGACTCAATAACGGAGCGTATAGGGAAGGTGCAGCCATGGACGCCGATACGCCAGCAGGTATCCAGCCGAGGGAAGCCCCGGGAGCACTCGGCGTTCTGCGTCCGGTCGGGGAGGAGCCCGGCGTGCTCATCCACCCCACCACGGACCGTCGGCTCGCGGCGGAGCACTGGCTGTTGGCCGCACTGCCGGCTCCGCTCCGGTGCCGGGCCCGGTGGGAGTGGGAGCAACAACGGGTGGCGATGCTGCCGTTGGGCGGGCTGTTCTCCGCCGTGCGGATCCCTGAACATCTGCTGACCGCCCTGAGTGCCAGCACCGAAGCCGACCGCTTGGATGAGTTCCTGGCTGAGGCCCTCGGCGGCGGGCCCGTCATCTGTGACCCGCGTTTTTCGCGGTACTACGCGCTGGTTCCCGCCAGCATGCCGGCGACGCTGCGTCAGATGGCCGAGACATGGCGTGCTCTGGAAGTGGATTGCCTCGGCCGGGGAAGCTACCTGGGAGTGCCGCGGCTGGATGCCGTGAACCGAGAACACGCCTTCGCCTCTTACTGGTCGGTGCCGATGGACTCAGCCGCAGTGCTGTGCACTCCGCTCACGGTCGCGCGGCTGATCGCCGCTGGACGGCACTGCGTGGACACGGAGCCCGAGGCATGAGCGGCATCCCGTACCCGTCATTCGCCGATGCTCCCTGGACGGCCGCGTACCTGCGTATGGCGAATCACTGCATCACCTGCGTGACGTGCACGGCCATGGACGAGGAGGGCGTGAATCTCGGACTCCCGTGTGCTACAGCCGACCGGCTGAGCGAGAGGTACAGGCAGGCGCGGCGCGCATGCGCTGCCCAGACATCCCAGCTCCGGGCTTTCATCGACCCTGGAAGCGCCGAGATCGCAACAGGAGTCCTCGGCCGCCCGCTTTGATCCTGACAGTGGAAGTGAAAGGCCCCGGACCAAGATCGGTCCGGGGCCTTTTGGCTGGTGCCCCCGGCAGGATTCGAACCTGCGACACCCGCTTTAGGAGTGGGATCGAATCCCTGCCGAGGGGTGCTCATTCGTGCCGACTAGTGCTGTTCTTACAGGTCAGCAGCACCACGGCGTGATCGGCGGACCGGGCTGTGGTGGCCTGTCCTCGGCCGTCCGCTCACGCATCGCTCACGCGTGGCACTGCCCGGGCCGCTCCTTCATGGCTCGTCTTGTCCCCGGGCAGGGGAGAGGGGCCCCAGCGCCAACCGTGCCACGCGCGGCCAGTCGGCCGCCCCGCCTCTGACACGCGGTGCGTGGGGGCGACGGCGTGGCACACGCACCCGGAGCGCCCCGGGCGCGCTGCGGCACACGACGGGTGCGGGCAGAACGACGTGCTCTCCGTCGATGCCGACCGGGAGGGTGTCCGTGTCGGCTTCGACGACGACTTCCCTGGCGCTCAGCCGGACAAGTCCCCCGGAGCGCGGGCCGCGCACCAGTCGGGCCGCCTGAGCGGTGTTGCCGACCCGCACGTACACCACGCCGAGCATGCCCGAGTCCAGCCGCTGCCTGCGCCCCGGATGGGCCGCGTCGACGGCACGTCCGTAGGGATTGTTGCTGACGAGGAGCGCCTGAAGTCCGTCTACGTACGTTTCGTCGGCCCGCGACCGCAGTCTGGGCGCGTCCTCACCCGTGAGGAGGCCGGGGAGGGTGCGCAGGGTCGTGCGGGCCTTGGCGTCCCGGTACGCGGGGTCGGTGACGACGGACGCGTACGTTCCGAACGAGGCGTTGTTGACGAAGACCCGGTCCGCGGCGTACCCGAGGTCGATGCGGAGTTCGACGCCGTCGGTCAGGGCTTCCAGGGCCGTCGTCGGATCGTCGCGGTCGAGGCCGAGGTCCAGGGCGAAGTGGTTGCGGGTGCCGGCGGGGATCACCAGGAACGGCAGGTCGTGGTCCGCCGCGACCTCGGCCACCAGCGCCTGGGTGCCGTCGCCGCCCGCCACCGCCAGCAGGTCGGCCCCCTCGGCGACGGCCTGCCGGGCCAGTCCGGCGACATCCTGGCCGCCTTCGAGGAGGACCACCCGGCAGCCGGCCGCCCGGGCCTCGTCGACCAGGTGGAAACGGCCCACCTTGCCGCCGCCCGAGCGCGGATTCATGAGGATCCAGGGGCTGTGGGGCGCCTCGGCGACCGCCTGACCGGAGGCGGTGTGCCCGGGGCTCAGGGCCGTACGCGCCGCCGTGACGGCCAGGACCCACAGGGCCAGGGACAGCAAGGCCGGCCCCAGCATGCCGAACGTGGCGTAGAGGGCCAGGACAGCGACCGGCGCCACCACCGACAGGACCGCCCCGAGAGCACGCAGCGCCCCGGTGTGCGCCAGGGCCCACCACACCCCCACGGCGGCCAGCGCCAGTGCGGCGATGCCCGCCAGCGCCCACAGCACGCTCCGCAGACCGGCGGCGACGAGCGCCACCAGGATGCTGCCCAGCAGGGCGAGTACGGCGAGGCGGGCCCGTGCCGCAGGGCCCATAGGCAGTACGGCTGCGCTCGCCCCTCCCGGGCCTCTCGTGTTGCCGTCGCGTCGCACTAAGCCGGTGGCCGCTTCTCGTAGGGGCGGCGCTCCTCGTACACCGGGCGCTCCTCGTACGCCGGGCGCTCCTCGGACAGGTCGAAGAGGTTGCCACGCTGGACCACGCACAGGGCCCAGATGATGAAGCCCGAGATGGTGATCATCACGACCGACCACACCGGGTAGTACGGCAGGGAGAGGAAGTTGGCGATGATGACGAGTCCGGCGATGGCCACGCCGGCGACGCGTGCCCAGGTCGCGGTCCTCAGCAGTCCGAAGCTGACGAGCACGGCGACCGCCCCCAGAGCGAGGTGGATCCAGCCCCAGCCGGTCAGGTCGAACTCGAAGACGTAGTTGCGCGTCGTGACGAAGATGTCGTCCTCGGCGACGGCCATGATGCCCCGGAAGATGTCGAGCAGGCCGACCAGGAAGAGCATCACCGCCGCGAAGGCCGTCAGGCCGGTCGCCCATTCCTGCTTGGCCGTGTGTTCCGGCCGGGTGTGTGTCGCGGTCATCTTGGGCCTCGTTTCCTGTGATCCGGATGGTCAGCGACCAGAGGTAGGGGAGGTGGAGCCCGGGTGCTCCGCCGGACCGTGGCCGGCCAGGACCAGGTCCTTCGCCCTGCGGAACTCCTCGTCCGTGATGTCGCCGCGGGAGCGGATCTCGGACAGCCTGGCGAGTTCGTCGACGCTGCTGGTCCGGCCGCCGGCCGCGGTCTGCCTGATGTAGGCGTTGAACTCCTCCTGCTGCGCGCGTGCCTGGGCGACCTCCCGGCGGCCCATGTTCTTGCCGCGGGCGACCACGTAGACGAAGACGCCCAGGAAGGGCAGCAGGATGGTGAACGCCATCCAGCCGGCCTTCCCCCAGCCGCTCAGGTCGTCGTCACGGAAGATGTCGACGACGACACGGAAGAGCAGAACGAACCACATGATCCACAGGAAGAACAGAAGCATGCTCCAGAAGACGCTCAGCAGGGGATAGTCGTACGCCAGGTACGTCTGCGCGCTCATATCTCTCTCCGTCCCGGCGTCCGCACGGCCGCCGTCGCGTGCTGTCTTCAGCGTGGGCACGGCAAGGGCCGGGCGGCCTCACCCGATGCGGGTGAGCGTGCGGCAGCCGGCGGCCCGGGGTGACGCGCACCAGCGCATGGGGCTCTCACGGGGCCGGCCTTTCCGTCGCCCGGTCCGCCGCCCGGCCGGCCGGTCCGGCTGCCGCCGCGAGGATCGCCAGGATGATCAGGACGGCCACGGCGATGCCGAGAACGAGGGCCACCGCTCCGACCGTGGGGTGGTTCCAGAGGACCAGCGCCAGCGCTCCCGCCGCGATGACGCCACCGGTGGTCCATGCCCGGTGGTCTGTCAGCCAGCGTCCGGTGGATCCGGTGCGCAGTCCG
Organism: Streptomyces olindensis; assembly: GCF_040645895.1. Lineage (NCBI taxonomy): Bacteria > Bacillati > Actinomycetota > Actinomycetes > Kitasatosporales > Streptomycetaceae > Streptomyces > Streptomyces olindensis. The sequence goes on from NZ_JBEYZD010000087.1 coordinate 13,914, forward strand.
GCGCGGCGCAGCCCTCGGCCGGCGGCCGTCGTGCCCCGGTTCGCCGCCGTGCGGACGGCGCGGGCGGGGCGTCCGGGACCGTACAGGTACGCGACCAGTGCCGTGATCACCGCCACGACCAGCAGGGTGCGCGTGCTGTCGCGCAGGAAACGGACGAACGTGTCGAAGATCGCGGCGGCGGCATCGGTGGGCAGCGCGTCAGGCGGGACCGAGTCCAGATAGACCCGTCTGACGACGGCCAGCGCGACGAGCAGCACCACCATCATCAGGCCGACACCCGCCGCGGTGATCATCAGCATCACCCGGTGTGCCGGATTGGCCCACACGGCGAGCGCGGCGAGTACGACGGTCAGGACGGGCAGCCAGGTGCCGAGGATGTCCAGCAGCCGCATCGCGTCCTGCGCCTTGCCCAGTTCCTCCGTCTGGAACAGGGTGATCGTCCGGTCGGTGTCCGGAATGGCGGCGGCCTTGTCGAAACCCGCGTCGACGAGCCGCTCCCGCACTTGGTCGACGACCGCTCCCACGTCCAGTTGGACGGTGTCACCCTCGGCGCGCACGGCACCCTCGCGCTCTCCGGTGAGCATGTTCACCACCGCGGCGTGCGAGCGCCGGTTGGCGCCCTCCCACACCTGCTGGAAGGCGTCACTGGTGATCACGCGGGTGACGGTGCGGTCCACGACGGTCCTGACCGCGTTGCGCAGCGGACCCTCGAGGGACTCGGCCCCCTCCACGACGCGGGGCGGGGCCCCGGCGTCCTGGAGGGCCTTGACGAGCGAGTCCGTCACCGCCGCGACGTCCACGTTGGCCACCACGCGGTCCGCGAGCCGGTTGATCACGACCTCCTGCACGGCCGGCTCGGATGCCAGCGGCGCGACGGTCTCCACGTACCGGTCGGTGTCGGAGACCGTGTCCTGGACCCAGGCCGCGACGACGGCCAGGGGCGCGAGCAGCAGGGCCAGCAGGAGGAGGACCGAGGAGCCGACCTGGCGTATCCGCCGGTGGCGCACCGAGGCGTGGCGGCGCAGTCGCTCGTATTCCGCCCGTTCCTCGGCGGTCATGGCGTGGTGGCGGGTGACGTCTTTGCCGGAGTCCGGCGGATCCGGGGGCACGGTGGGGTTCATGGGGGCTCCTTTTCCGCGTGTGGCGCGCCGGAGGCGACGGTCGCTGATCGGGATGACGGTCGGGGAGGCAGCCGAAACGGAGCGCTCGCGCGGTGTCAGGCCGTCGCGGCGGGGGCGTCCGGCTCCGGGGGGTGCGTCTTTCGGAGCGCGGCCCGCCACGCGAGGGCGACCACCGCCTCGGCCAGGCCGAGCAGGACGAGCCACAGGCCGAGCAGCCTGGTCAGGGCACGGGCCGACTCGGCAGGAAGGGCGAGCACCACGATCCCCGCGACGATGCCGAGTACGGCGGCGACCGTAACGACGCCGCGGTGTGGCAGGTCCTCGACGGAGATGGCCGTGTAGAGGGTGAGGATGCCGGACACGAGCCAGACGACGCCGGTGATCAGCGAGAGCGCGGCGATCGTCTGCAGCGGGTTCCTCAGGCACAGCACCCCGGCCAGGACGTACAGCACGGCCAGGAACAGCCCCGGCAGCCGCTCGTGCCCCTCCCGTGCGAAGACGGCCACGAACCGGAACCCCCCGCTCACCAGCAGGTACAGGCCGATGAGGACCGCCAGGACGTGCAGGGTCGCCTCCGGCCACACCAGCACCAGGACGCCCGGCACCAGCGTCATGACGGCCGACCCCAGGAGCCAGCTCCAGGAACGGCCGAGACGCGCGAGCACGTCCGCGGAGTCTCCCATCAGACCCGGGGCCACCCCGCCGGGCTCGAGTTCCAGCCCGGTACGCGATGCCGGACCACGCGACATGGTCATGGCTCCTCCTCGCGTGATCAGCCGTCGCCTCCGGAAGCCGACGGGGTGGGGTGAGGGGGCGGATGCGCGAGCACCTGACCGCTCCAGGGTCACGCCTGCCGCTCGGTGACCGGCTCACCCACCACGGGTGATCCATCGGCTCCGCCGTGGCGGTGAGCTGGAAGTCTCCCGGCGCCCGGCCCACCCGCCTTCCGGGGCCGGACGGGGCGATCTGCCGGGGCTGGCCGGAGCGGCCGACCCCGGCCGGAGCGGCCTTCCGGGGCCGGACGGAGCGAGAAGACACGAGATGAGCGATCCGAACACCGCCCGGACGGACCGGGCCCGGCCAGGGCCGGACGCGGACCGGCCGCGTCGTCGGCACCGCCCCCGCCGGTGGGCGGCGGTCGTCGTCGTCGCCCGCGCCGTGCTCATCACGGTCGGCCTCGTCACCGCCTACTACCTGCTGCCCCTGGACGAGCGCGGTACGGCCGGCGCGTCGGCGCTGCTCGTGTGCGGCCTGCTGGCGGTACTGCTGGTGTTCGGATGGGAGGTGCGGGTCATCGCCCGCTCGCCGCACCCGCGCCTGAGGGCCGTCGAGGCCCTGGCCGCCACGCTGGTGCTGTTCCTGGTCCTCTTCGCCGGCGCCTACTACCTGCTGGACCGCTCCGCCCCGGGCTCCTTCAGCGAGCCGCTGACCAGGACGGACGCCTTGTACTTCACCCTGACCACCTTCAGCACGGTCGGCTATGGGGACATCACCGCCGACTCCCAGACCGGACGCGTGCTGACGATGCTGCAGATGACGGGAGGGCTGCTGCTCGTCGGCGTCGCCGCGCGGGTGCTGGCGAGCGCCGTCCAGGTGGGGCTGCGTCGGCAGCGCCGCGCGCCGTCGGCACAAGCGCGTTCCGGTGCCGACGCCGGGACGCCGGACGAGGAGGCCGGACCATGACCGTGCCGAGCGCTTTCACCGAGTCCCTGTCCCCGGACGAGCGAGCGGCCTACGGCAGGAACGCTCGCCGGCGGGCGCCGCGTTCGTCGCACGGCTGGTACGAGACCGCCGAGCAGCGGCCCGATCCCGTCGAGGTGGTGGAGCGGCAGTCGGCCGAGCGGGTGGCGGAGCTGGTGCCGATCCGCTACGGCCGCATGCTGGAGTCGCCGTTCCGCTTCTACCGCGGCGCCGCCGCGATCATGGCGGCCGACCTGGCCCCCCTCCCCAGCACCGGGCTCCAGGTGCAGCTCTGCGGGGACGCCCACCCCCTGAACTTCCGGCTGCTCGCCTCGCCGGAGCGCCGCCTGGTCTTCGACATCAACGACTTCGACGAGACCCTTCCCGGACCGTTCGAGTGGGACGTCAAACGGTTGGCGGCCGGTTTCGTGACGGCGGCCCGCGCGAACGGGTTCTCGCTCAAGGAGCAGAACAACACCGTGCGCGCCTGTGTGAAGGCGTACCGGGAGCGGATGCGCCAGTTCGCCGGCATGCGCACCCTGGACATCTGGTACGCCCAGGACGACGCCGAGCGGATGCGGGAGCTGATGACCTCGTCGAGGGACGAGGAGGCGGCACGCCGTACCGCCCGGGCGGCGGAGCGGGCCCGCACGCGGACCCATCTGCGGGCCTTCACCAAGCTCACCCGGGTCACGGCCCAGGGCCGTCGCATCACTCCCGACCCGCCCCTGATCACTCCGCTCGACCACCTGCTCGACGACCCCTCCGAAGAGGGGCGCGAGAGGGAGCTTCGGGCCCTGGTGGACGGGTACGCGCGGACCCTGCCGTCCGAACGCCGCCACCTGTTGCGCCACTACCGTCTGGTGGACATGGCCCGGAAGGTGGTGGGCGTCGGCAGTGTCGGTACGCGCTGCTGGATTCTGCTCCTGCTCGGCAGGGACGACGACGATCCGCTGCTGCTCCAGGCCAAGGAAGCCCAGGAGTCCGTGCTGTCCGCCCACACGGGTGGCGATCGCTACGACAACCAGGGGCGCCGGGTGGTGACCGGACAGCGCCTGATGCAGACGACCAGTGACATCTTCCTGGGCTGGACGCACGTCGTGGGCCTCGACGGGCAGGACCGGGACTTCTACGTGCGCCAGCTGTGGGACTGGAAGGGCATCGCGCAGCCGGAGACCATGGGGCCGGGCCTGCTCGCCCTCTTCGGCCGGCTGTGCGGGGCGTCTCTGGCGCGGGCCCACGCCCGCTCGGGCGATCCCATCGCGCTCGCCGCCTATCTGGGCGCCGGCGACCGCTTCGACCGCGCGCTCACGGAGTTCGCCCAGGCGTACGCCGACCAGAACGAACGGGACTTCGCGGCGTTGGAGGACGCCTGCCGTGCCGGCCGGATCAGGGCGGAGCGGCTGTGAGCACGGCGCCCCCGGGTCCCGTCACTCCGGCAGCTGGCGCATCTCCATGACCCTAAGTCCCAGTGACTGGCAGCGTGCCAGCAGCCCATAGAGGTGCGCTTCGTCCACGACAGGGCCGAACAGGATGGTCTGGCCGGACATCACCACGTGGCCCAGCTCCGGGAACGCCTTGGCCAGCGTTTCCGACAGGTGTCCCTCGATACGGATCTCGTAGCGCACGAGCTGTCCCTCCATGGACTGCTTCGGTCCGGCGGACGGCGGCCCTTACCGGCGATCGTCCGCCTCCGTGCCCCGTGGGACCTCACCCGGTACAGGTGACCGTCGCCCGGCGAGCGGACGCCGGTGATCAATGCGTCAGAACGATCTTGAAGGAGATGATCAGCAGCCCGAGCACCAGGTTGACCGACGCGGTGGTGGCCATGAGCCGCGGCGAGGCACCGGCGCGGCGGGCCGCGGCCACGGACCAGCCCACCTGGCCGGCCACGGCGACGCAGAGAGCGAGCCATAGAGCACCTCGCACGTCCAGTCCGAGAAGCGGGCTGACGGCCACCGCCGCGGCCGGCGGAACGGTGGCTTTGACGATCGGCCACTCGTCACGGCACACGTGCAGCACGACCCGGCGGTCCGGAGCCTGTTGCGCCAGGCGCGCCCCGAACAGCTGGGCGTGCACGTGCGCGACCCAGAAGACCACTCCGGTCAGCAACAGCAGCAGCACCAGCTCGATGCGGGGGAAGGAGCCGAGGGTGCCCGCGCCGATCACCACGGAGGCCGCGAGCATGGATCCGTAGACGCCGCCCGTGTAATCCGCTTGGGCCCGGCGCTCGGCTCGGCGCTCCGCGCGGGCCGCGGCCGGGCCGGTCGTGGCTCTGGTTCTGGACACCGGTGACTCCTCCCGAACTCAGCGCGTCGATCCCGTCGCCCCGGCCGGAGCCTCGGCGTCCGGCCGCCGGCGACGGCCTTCCCGGGCGGTCGGCAGGTGCGGCGTGACCAGGAAACTGGCGAGAGCGATGCCGCCGGTGGCCAGGATCGCCGCCTTCAGGCCGTCCAGCTGCGCGGAGGCGTAGGAGTCCGCGACGGCGTCGACCTCGGACGGCGGCAGCCCGGCACGCTCGGCCGCCGAGCGCACCTGATCGGTGGGGACGAAGGTGATCCCGGCCTGGAGTGCGACACCGACCTCTTCACGGGTCTGTCCGGACAGCTGCGGATTGTCGTCCACCTGCGTGGTGAAGGCATGGGCCAGCGCACCGATCAGAATCGACCCGATGAGCGCGGTGCCCAGCGCGGAGCCCAGATTCTGGGCCGTGAACTGGAGCCCCCCGGCCTCACTGCGCTCCTCCTCGCCGACGCCGGACTGGACGACGTTGCCCAGCTGCGAGGCGAGCAGGCCGACGCCCACGCCCAGCAGGGCCATGGCTCCGGCGAACTGCGCGTCGTCGATGACCGGGTCGACGGTGGCCAGCAGCCACACGATGGCCGCCGCCAGGGTCACCAGGGCCAGCCGGACCACCCGGCGCGGCCCCCAAAGCCGTCCCAGCGAGGAAGCGGACAGGGAGGTCACGAGCATGGTGGCGGACACCGGGAGCAGCCGCAGGCCCGTCTCGAAGGCGTCGAACCCCTGAACCACCTGCAAGTACAGCGGGATCGTGAAGAACAGCCCCAGCAGGATGAGGTTCTGGCTCAGCAGCGTCATCAGACCGGATCGCAGCACGGGCCTGCCCAGCAGGGACAGGTGCACGAGGGGGTCGGCGTCCTGGTGTTCCCGCCGCCGTTCCCAGTGCCGGAAGAGGGCCAGGACGGCCGCCCCGGCGCCGACGACGAACAGCGTCGGGGCGAAGCCGAAGACGGTGAAGGGAGGGTTGCGGGGCTGCACCCATCCCCAGGTGCTGCTCTGCAGCACCCCGAGCACGCCCAGCCCCAGTCCGGCCGCGGAGAGCACCGCACCGACCACGTCCAGCCGGGGACGCGGGCCGGCCGGGGCGGGCGTCGCGATCACCCGGCGGCACAGCAGGACGGCCGCGACGACCACCACCTCGCCCGCGAAGACCAGCCGCCAGGTCAGGTACGTCGTCACCCAGCCGCCCAGCAGCGGGCCCACCGCGATCCCGGCGCCGGCGAGCCCGCCGATGACCGCGTAGGCGATGGCGCGGTCCTTCCCGCGGTACGACTCCGCGACGAGGGCGGCCATGGCCGGCAGCACCATGGCGGCCCCGAGTCCCTCGATGACGGACCAGCCCAGCGTGAGGACCCACAACGTGGGTGCCACAGCGGTCAGGGCGGATCCCACGCCGTAGACGACCAGCCCCAGCAGGAACATGCGGCGACGCCCCAGGATGTCCCCGAACCTGCCGCCGATGATCATGAACGCGGCCATGACGAGCGCGTACAGCGTGATGACGGCCTGGATGGCGGTGACCTCCGTGTCGAAGTCCTCGACCAGCTGACTGATGGACACGTTCATGACGGAGGTGTCCAGGACCATCAGGAACTGGGCCGTACCGAGGACGACCAGAGCCCGCCAGTGCTTCACGCTGTCCACCTCGCAGGGTTGGCCGGCTGCTCCTCCCATCGCAGCCCAAGCACGGGCCCGATGCCTCACCCGCCACGGGGGAAGGGCCGAGTGAGCCAGGCGGCAATCAAGGCTATTCATGGTAAATGCGACATGTGCCGCATCGGGAGAGGACGAGAACGGAGGGCTCCCGCAAGGAGCCCTCCCCCGAACGCTCGCTGCTGTCGTCGGTCGTCACCGATCCCGGGCACCTTCCCGAACTCCTCGCCGACTTCGCCGTCCGCCGCGTCGGGCCGGCCGTGCCCGAAGCGATCGCCTCGCTCCGGCGGAAGCACCCCGACGCCACCGACGCGGAACTGCGGGCCCGGGTGGTCGCTCGCGGCCGACGGGCCGTCGTATCGGAGGGATCCGTCGTGGGCGGCCCGTTCCTCGTGCTCACTCCCCTCGCGTTCTGCGCGGCGCTGCTCCGCCAGGCACGTACGGTCCTGGAACTGGCCGCCCTCGACGGCCGTGACCCCACGGCGAGCGCCCGCGCCGGTGAACTCCTCGTCCTCCAAGGCGTGTACGAGGACACCCGACAGGCCCAGGACGCGGTCAACCGCATCCCACGCCCCTCCGGAGCCCCCGCTCGCCGGAGGCGGTGGGCGGCCCTGTGGGCCGTCACCCTGCGCATGGCCCACCTCCTCGGCATTCTCGCGCCGGCAGACGAAAGCCAGGACGAGGGCCCGCGCGTACACCGGGTCGCCGTCCAGGCTTGGCGGTGGCTGCTCCTCGGCGTGGTCCTCCTGGTCGGACTGGTCGCGCCCCTCGTCTGGCTCCCGTACATGGCGGTGGTCTACCGGCGTGCCGACGCCCGCCTGGCGACCCGTGTCCTCGCCTACTACTTCGCCGACACCGCACCCGCCCCGCGCCGCCGGACCTCCCGCCTCGAACCGGAAGTCATGGCGGCCGTACTCCGTGCGCTCGTCTCCCTGCTCGTGCCGCTCGTCCTGACCGCCGTGACGTTCCTGACCGGCCTGCGCATCGCCGAGAGCCGCTGGCCGGTCCTCGGCATCACCCTGGCCGCGGCGTCCGCCGCTGTCGGCGCGCTCTGGTACCGGCGCCGCCACCGGCGGCACTGACCGGTGCGGCGCGGGCGCCGGACGCTCTCACCGACGTGGGTTCACAGCAGCCGCAGGTCGCGTGCGCGGCGCACCGCATCGCCCCGACGGTTCACCGCCAGCTTTCGATAGACGCTCTTGAGGTGCGTCTTCACCGTGTTCACGGACAGGCAGAGGTCAGCGGCGACCTCCTCCGTCGACATCATCCGGGCCACCCGCTCCAGGACGTCGCGTTCACGCCCGCTCAGTTCCACCGCGACGAGCGGCGGAGGCGGCGACTCCGCCCGGGGCTGTTCACCGTGTCGCGGCGGGCCGGGCCTGAGCCAGCCCGCTGCCAGCTCGTGGAGCGGAGCCATGGCCAGGAGAGGACGGATCCACGCTCCCGTGTCGAGGAACGGACGTCGCAGCCGCTCCCGCCTGGCATCGAGGAGCGCATGCGCCACGAGCCTGCGGGCGGTGGCGGTGTCTCCTGCCCGCTGAGCGGCCTGAGCCCTGACCAGCGCTGCCCGCACGGTCACCCCGGGCCCGGCCCGGCCCTCGGTGCGGATACTGTCGAGCAGGTCGATGGCCGCCCCGGTACGGCCTGCGGCGACCTGGAGTGCCGCGGCCTCCACGGCACACGTGGGCTGGTCACCGGACACGCGCTGGAGTACCTCGGTGGCCTCGTCCGGCCGTCCTTCGGCCAGGTACGCGGCGGAGGCGACGAGCGCTTCGTGGCCTGCCGCCCAGGGTGAGGCCACGGCGGTGGCGACGGCCGGGTCCGCCGCCTCGACGGCGGCTCGCGCATGGCCCCTGACCAGCAGGAAGCGGGCTGTGGCGAAAGCTCGTCCCGCCGCCATCACCGGATCACGCGTTCCCGAGAGAAGCCGGTTCGTCTCGTCGAGGAGGGCTTGGGCCCGGCTCAGTTCATGCCGGTCGACCGCCACGGCGGCCAGGACCAGCTTTCCGATGCCGGAACCGGACGGCTGGGGCAGGCCGACCCGCTCCGCCTCGGCCACCGTCGCCAGCGCCCTGCGCTCCGCCCGGCCGGGCCAGCCGTTCAGATAGTCGAGCAGGGCCAGGTGCCCCATCGACTCCTCCCGGGGCAGCACGGTGGAGACCCCGCCGGGAGTGCCCGCCACGGCGGTCAGGGCAGCGCGCGCCTCCTCGAAACGCCCCGCCCACAGGCGTGCCGACCCCAGATGGGTCAGCAGCAGAGCGGGAATCTCGGGATGTTCCTCCAGGAGGTGCGCCGGGACCTCCCACCGCAGCTCATCGGCCGTCCGGGCGGCCTTCTCGGCCTGCGGAGGACATCCGGTCAGCCGGGCGGCCAGCGCTTCCAGCAGCGCACAGCTCAGCTGTGCGGCCGCTCGGTCGGGCACCACGTCACACGCCGGTTCGGACGCCTCGGGAGCCAGCCGCTCCTCGGCCTGGCGCAGGCGCGCCAGACCACGGCCGAGGTCGCACCGGGCCAGGTCGCGGGCCGCACGCACGAGGTCCGTCGCGGGGCTCCTGGCCTCGGGCCCCATGTGGGAGAACAACTGGATCAGCTCGCCCGAGCGCAGGCCGGTGAAGAGCTGGCCGATCGCCAGGTCGTCGATGAGGGCCCCGGCGGCGAAATCCCACTCGCCCGCGGCGGCGCCGTGGACGAGTGTCTCCGGCAGGAACCCGTGCCGGCGCAGCCACCGCGCGGCCCGCCGGTGGAGTTCCGGCTCCAGCCCGGGCAGGCGCACCCGCTGATGCGCCCGGAGTATCTCCCCGAACAGCGGGTGGAGCCGGTACCACGAGTGCCCGAGGTGCTCGACGAACGCGTTCGCACGGTGCAGCCCGACGAGAATCGGCTCCGCATCCCTCCGGCCGGTCAGCGCGTCGGCCAGATCAGGACTGAAACGCTCCAGGACGCTGACCCGCAGCAGGAGGTTCTGCGTCTCCTCCGTCTGCCCCTTGAGGACTTCGGCCAGCAGGAAATCCGCGATCGTACTCCGGTCCGCCTCGAACTCCTTCAGATAGCGCTCCGGGTCGGCGCTCTCCCGAGCGGCCAGGGCGGACAGGCGCAAGCCGGCCGCCCAGCCCCGGGTGCGGTCCACCAGCGCGTGTGCGGCGTGGGCCGGAAGGCTCAGACCGTGCAGCTCCAGCAGGGAGCCGGCCTCCTCAGGAGTGAAGGCCAGCTCGGCGGCGCGGATCTCCGTCAGCTCGCCGGCCGCCCGGTAACGGTGCAGGGGGAGCAGCGGCTCGGTGCGGGTGACGAGCACCAGGTGCAGCCCCCGCCCGGCGTGATGCAGGACGAACCCGAGCTGCTCCGCGACTTCCGGAGCGGTCACGCGGTCGTACTCGTCGAGCACGACGACCACGGGCCGGCCATGATCGTTCAGTTCGGCCGCGAGCGCTGCCAGGAGCCGGTCGTCCACCCGGGACGCGTCCGCCGGGAACCCGACCGGGCCGGGCGCCAGCGCACCGCAGGCATGTAGGGCCTGGATGACGTACGCCCAGAAAACCCCTGGGCGCCGGTCCCCCACTTCGACGGTGAGCCAGGCGACCGGCTGCCGCAGGCCGGCGGCCCAGTCGGCGGCAAGCAGGGTCTTGCCGGCCCCGGCCGCGCCGTTGAGCAGTGTCAACGGTGTCCGCAGAGCCTGGTCGAGGTGATCGACGAGCCGTTGCCGCCGCAGGAACGTGGCGGGCCGCGCGGGGAGGGCGAATCTGGTGCGTAGAAACGGGTCTCTCGGGGGACCGGCGCAAGGAACGGCCGGAACAGTCGGTCCTTGAGCGTCCTCGTAGGTCTCGGCCACGGCGCTCACCACCCTGTCGGCCAGGGTCACTCATGGGTGGTACTCCCTACTCAGCATCCCAGCGTTCCTGCCCCAGCGCGCGCCACACCGGTTATCGGCCAGGAGCCTTGTGCGCGCTGCTCAGCCCTGGGCCGAGTCGTCTTCCGGCAGGTCGGGCCGGAAGGCGTGGAGCGCGTCATGGCCCGGCTGGATGATGCCGTAACTGCTCTCCGGCACCTCGTTCCATGCGCCGGGGAGGGTGCCCAGCGGTTCGGACACGACGAGGCGGGTCTCGTCGGAGATGTCCCGCAGGAACGCGGCGTCCGGGTGGAGCGCGCGCAGGGTGTCCACCCTGGTGCTGAAGTACAACGACCGTGAGCGGCCCTCGCTGGAGTAGCGGAAGGCCCATACGCGTTCGCCGTCGGCCACCGCGAGGGTCATCTGCAGCGGGTGGGGGATGTCGTGCGCGTGCCCCGCTTTCTCGACCAGGCCCGCCATGCGCGCCACGGCACCGGGAGGATCATCCGTCAAACCGAACGTGAGGGCCAGGAAGAACATGAGCTCGGAGTCGGTGGAGCCCTCGATCTCTGGATACAAGGCCGGATCGACGGCCAGTGCGAGGTCCCGCCGGAGCCGGTGGAACCCGCTGATGGCCCCGTTGTGCATCCACATCCAGCGACCGCTCCGGAAGGGGTGAGAGTTGGTCTGCTGCACGGCAGTCCCGGTCGAGGCCCTGATGTGCGCGAAGAACAGACCCGAGCGAACGTGGTGAGCGACCTCCAGCAGATTGCGGTCGTTCCAGGCAGGACCGACATCCCGCAGCACCGCCGGAGTGTCCGCGTCCTGCGTGTACCAGCCGACACCGAAACCGTCGCCGTTGGTCGTCTCCACCCCCATGCGGGAGTGCAGGCTCTGGTCGATCAAGGAGTGTTGCGGCTGGAACAGGACCTGACTGAGAAGGACGGGCGTACCCGAGTAGGCGATCCAGCGGCACATCTTGGGTCCCCCGTTCCTTGTATTGAGACAACCCGCTCAGGCCCTGCTCCGGCTCTGGGCTTCCGCCTCGGCCATTGCCTCGGCCTCGGCCTCGGCCAATGCGATGGTGATGCCGAGTGCCTCGGTGATGTGAGTCGCGGCCGACATGACGCGTGCCGTGCCGACCACCGGGGCGATGGCGACGAGAACGTCCTGCAGTTGCTCGGCGGTCAGGTTGGCCTTGATGGCAGGGTCGACATGCGCGAGGTAGGAGATCGCCGGTGCGTCCATGGCCGCGAGCGCGGCCAGGCGGGTGAGAATGAGCGTTCTCTCGTCCAGGCCGCAGCGCTCGATCGAGTCGACCGTCATGGCGGCGAGCGTGTCGAGAACGGGGGTGCCTGACCGTGTGGCCATGTCCGGTCCGCCTTCCGGTACTGTGCGGAGCCGGCACGCGCCATCCCGTTCCCCCCGGGAACCTCACGCGTCGGCCGTTTACTTATCCACGGTAGGAGCCGCGAGAGCAGAGCGCATGTTGGGCTGAGCAGGTGATTACAGCCTTCCTGACCGACGATGCCTGGCCCTATCGCAAGAGTTTCGCCTGGCAACGGAAGAGCGGGCGGACTTCACACGGCGCGACGGTACGCCGCGAAAGGCGGCAACGCGGAGGCTTACATCCCCCGTGCGCCGGGTGGTCGCGATCCAGTGTTCCATGGGAGGCCGGTCACCGGGGAGGCCGCCGGTTTCCTACCTGAAGGCGAGTCCCCGGAAGGCGTTGCGGACATCGGTCAGTGGTCCGCGGTCGCGGGTGTAGTAGAGCTTGTTGGTCAGAAGTACCGCCCATCGGTCCTTGGTGGGCGAGACCCACATGCCTGTGCCGGTGAAGCCGTAGTGGACCCACACGTCCTGCTCGGCGGTAGTGCCAGGGGCCGGATGCCAGAACAGCCCGCGTGCGGGGTGGAGTTCGCCGGTCTGGATGGTCAGGGAGTAGGCGGTCCACTTGGTCCCGAAGCCGGCCCGAGTGCGGGATGTGGAGGCGTCGAGCATGTAGCGCAGGAAGGCGACGAGGTCGTCGAGGACGGTGAAGACGCCGGCGATGCCGCAGACGCCGCCCAGGAGGCGTGCGGAGAAGTCGTGGGCGATTCCCTTGAGGTGAGTGTCGGTGTCCTGGTCGAGTTCGGTCGGCGCGCAGCGGGCAGCGATCTCGTCGGGCAGAGGGCCGAAACGGGTGGAGTTCATGCCCAGTGGGTGCCAGGTGCGGGTGGTGGCCAGCTGGTCCAATGGCTGGCCGGAGAGGTGTTCGGCGAGGTAGCCGAGGATGAGGGCGGCCCGGTCGGTGTACTCGACCGCTTGGCCGGGGGGCCGGTGGAGTCGCTCGTGGAGAACGCCGCTGCGGATGTCCTCCGCATCGGTGCCGTAGAGGTTCTTCAGCTGGGCCCGCAGTGGGACGCCGGCCGTGTGTGTCAGCAGCTGCCGGGTGGTTACGGCGCCGAGCGGGTGGCCGGTGACCTCGGGCCAGATGGTTCCGAGTGGCTGGTCGAGGTCGAGGGTGCCGTCCTGCCACAGGGCGCCGATGGAGGACCACACGGCAAGGATCTTGGTGAGGCTGGCGGCGTCGAAGACGGTGTCGGTGCGCATCGGCACGTCCGGCTGGTCGGGGTCGAGGACGCCGGTGGTGCCTTGTGCGCGGATACCAGTGGAGTCGCCGACGGCCCACACGGCGCCGGGGTACACCTTGTCGCGGACGCCCTCTTCCAGTAGGGCTTCGATGCGGTCGCTGTCGTACGTCATGGTCTCCCTGTTCGCCGGGGCATCCCGCCGGTCAGCGTAGTGACGTTCGTGCAGTGGGTCGGGTAGTGACGTGTCGGGCCGTCGGAATGAGGTTCAGGCGAGTTGGCGGCCGAGGTCGGTCAGGGAGCGTGCGGTTGCCGAGAGCGGATAGCGTGCCGCGTTTGCGTAGCCTGCCTGCCTTAGGGCGGACAGCAGGCCGGGGGAGGTTCGCAGCCGGTCGAGATCGCGGACCAGGGCCGCGGAGTGCCTGAAGTCGGTGGCCACGCCGGAGGCGGCGAGGGTTTCGCTGAGGCCGGGTACGGGCTGGTACAGGACGGGCAGTCCGCAGGCTTGGGCCTCCAGCGCGACCAGGCCCATGGCCTCCAGGGTCGTGGACGGCATGACCAGCGCGTCGTGTTCGGTGAACGCTCTCCACAGCTGTGGACGGCGGAGCCAGCCGAGGTAGCGGGCCTTCACGCCGGCCCGTTGCAGGAGCGGAGCCAGGGCATGGAATTGGGCTCGGGGCGCGGCGATGCTGAGCTCGATGCCTGGCACTCGGGCCAGACTCCTGACCAGGGCCTCGACGCCCTTCTCGGCGGTCAGCCGTCCCGCGTAGAGCAGTCGCAAGTGGCTGGAGGCTGCTCGGGCTGGCCGGGTGGGCGGATCGGTGAGCAGATGGTCGGGGACGCCCCAGGGGATGTGGGCGATCTTTCTGCGGTCGATCTGTGGAGCGAGCTTGAGGAGGTGGTCGGCCATCGCACCGGTGGGCACCACGATGGCGTCAGCGGCTCGGGCGGACTCGCGCAGGACTTGTAGTTGGTCGCGGTGTGCCTCGGCGAAGATCAGGTCCGTGCCGTGGACCAGGGCGATGCGGGGATGCGAGGGCAGGGCCCGGATCAGGGCGGGAGTGGCGCCGAAGGCGAGGTGCTGTAGGTGCAGGACGCCGATCTGGGCTGGGTCGATCGCGACCGCGAGGGCCTTGCGCAGGGCTGCGACGTAGCGGCCGAAGGCGGGGCCCTCCAGGCACTTCCCGGCCACGGTCAGTAGGTCGAGTCCGGCGGGGAGGCGGTGTGTCGGAGCGGACGGACCGAGCATGAACGCGCGGGCTGGGACGAGAGGATGGTCGCCGGTGTAGAGGTCGAGGAAGAGTTCGACGCTTCCACCGGGGCTTCCCGCAGGAAGGTCCAGGCAGGTGGCGGCCAGCGGCCCAGCGGTGTGCTGCGCGACAGGGTTCACGAGGCGCGTCCCTGCATCTCCTCGTAGAGCCGGGAGGTGTCGATGCCGTTGCTGGCCGCGTACTTGGCGCACTGTTGCTGGTAGCTGACCGGGGCGCCGAAGGCTGTGAGAAAGGCGAGCTTGCCGAAGGTCATGCCCGGGTAGATGCGGACGGGCTTGGCCGCACGGATTTCCAGGGTCCAGCGGATGGCATGGCCTTGGTGGCCGAGCGGGGCGGAGACGTGGACCCAGATGCCGAGCGCGCCGATGGTGCGGTCGCCGTTGAGGAGCTGTGCGTATGTCTCCGAGCTTGTCTGCTCCAGCGTGACGCCGAGGTAGAGCACTCCGGGCTTCAGCACCAGGCCCGCGGCGGGAATGGTCTGTTCGGTGAACTCGGTGGGAGCGGCGGCGTCCAGGTCACCGGTGCAGACGCGGATCGTGTCGCCGAGTCGCCAGTCGTAGGCGTTCGGGGAGAGGCGGGCCGGATCGTACGGGTGGATCGTGATCTCGCCGGTCTGGATGGCAGCGTTGATTGCGGGGCCGGTGAGGATCACGAGGCCACCGCCTTGATGCGAGCCGTGTCCCGCCAGTACCTCGACGGCTGCGGGCCGGCGGCGGCCTGGTACTTGCCGCGGTAGGGGTCGATGTCGCCGGTGGAGACGAAGAACATGATCTGCCCGATCCTCATGCCCGCGTACACCCGCAACGGGCGGGTCGGGGTGAGCATCAGCGTCCACTGGCCGTGGAAGCCGATGTCTCCGATCGGAGCGGTGATCTCGACGAACAGGCCGAGCCGCCCGATGGACGAGCGACCGAAGAGCAACGGGACGAAGGTGTCGGAGCCGACCTCTTCGAGGGTGTGGCCGAGGTACAGCTCGCCGGGCTGGAGGACCTCGCCCTCCGGGGCGATGGTGATGTCGCGGGTGGGGTTGGGGCGGTGGGCGTCCAGTACCTCGGAGGTGTAGACGATCAGGGTTGATCCGAGGCGCACGTTGTAGCTGTTGGGGTTGACCTGCTCGGCGGAGAAGGGGGTGATGCGGAGGCGGCCGTCGTGTGCGGCTGCGGTGATCTCGGGACCGGTGAGGATCATCGCTTGTCTCCAGGGGCGGTGTCGGGACGCGGCGTTGTGAGCACGTGCTGGACTGCCTGGTCGAGGCGCAGGCCCGCCTCGTGGGTGCGCCGGCCGAGGTAGTTCTCGGCGACGTAGTCGGTCGTCAGGACTGTGGTGATGCCGTCGGGCAGGGGATCCGGCATGGTGACGAGAGGACCGGTCTGTTCCACGAGCTGGGCGAGGAGGTCCTGTGGAGCATTGCGGTACCTGTCTGGGATCTGGGCGTGGACCAGCTGGTTGCCGAAGGGCTCGATGGCGAGCAGGTCGCCCCGTGTGAGCGTGCTGCCGAGGGGCACGGGGCGGAGCGCGGTCTCGTTGAGGATGACCGCGTCGGCGCCGAGTCCGGTGCGCAGCCGCGAGGCAACATCGGTGAGTAAACGGTTCCGGTCTGGTACTTGATGGCAGTACGCCTCGCTGACGGGACCGATGGCATCGGCCAGCGCTCTGCGCATGCGGTCGAGCTGCCGTGTGACCTTGACGAGTCTTTTCGGAGTGGTGCTCGAGCTGTGCTCCGGGAAGTCGGCGATGCGCGCGGCCCAGCCGCTGCCGACCGGCTCGGCGAGGGCGTATCCGGCGGCGAGTTCTCGGCCTTTGAGGACGAGGGTGTCTCCGACATGGACAGGGCCGTAGTGGTCGCTGTGGCAGTGGCCCGCGAAGATCAGGTCGAGGAAGGGGCAGGCGGCGGCGAGCTTGAGGTCCTCGTCGAAGCCGGAGTGGCTGAGCAGGATCCAGTCGTCCACTTCGTGGTGGTGGGCGAGCGTGATCTCGCGCAGGGCCTGGACGGGGTCGGTGGCGCTGTGACCGTCTCGCTGCCCGGCGGGGATGCTGTTGAACGCCTGCTGCCCGATGACCGCGGTGATGCCGACGCGCCGGCCACCGACGCGCGCGGTGCGTACACGGCGGAAGAGTGCGTCACCGGTGTCGGCGTCGACCGCATTGGCGCAGACGGTGAGCTGGTGGAGTCCGGGTTCGAAGTGGTGGTGCCAGCCATGGTTCCCGGGCGCCAGCACGTCGTAGAGCTTGAGCAGGATCTCGCGCTCGATGGCGCCGTGGGCGAGGCGGTAGTAGCCGCTGCCTTCGAAGAAGTCACCGCAGTCCACGATGAGCGAGGTCTCGTGGAGGGCGTCGAGGTGAGTCAGGAAGGACACGGCGTTGTCGAAGGTGGAGTGGACGTCCGTGGTGGCCACGACCTGGCGCAGGGTGCGGGGGGTGGTCATGGGGTGACCTCGCAGATGTCGGCGCCCAGCGCGCGGAGCTTGCCGGGCAGGTCGGCGTGACCGCGGCGGAGCTGGTCGAGGCCACCGAGGGTGGTGACACCGCGGGCGGTGAGGCCGGCGACCATGAGTGCGGAACCGGTGCGGATGTCGGCGGCCTCCACGCCTGTCCCGGTCAGCCGCTGGGGGCCGGTGAGACGGCACTCGGTGGGGGAGATCTCCTCGATACCGGCTCCGAGACGGGCGAGTTGAGGCAACAGGTTGCCGTGGCGGCCAGGGTTGATCGTGTCGGCGAACAGGTGGTTGCCGGGCAGGCCGAGTGCGAGTGCCATGAGCGGAGGTTCGAAGTCGGCGTCCAGGCCGCCGGGGCTGAGGGAGGCGATGGCCCGCAGAGGACGACCGGTCATCCTCGCATCCTGGGCGCGAACGGCGAGGGCTTCGGTCTCGCTGCTGACGGGGATCCCCAGCCGTCGCAGGGCCCCGACCAGCGGCCCCATGTCCTTGCTCCGGACTCCCTCGATACGTGCGTCACCCCCGGTGGCGGCAACCGCGCAGGCCAGTGTCCCCGCTTCGACCTTGTCTCCGGGCACCGCCCAGACGGCGTCGGCCGCCTCCGAGGACGGTGGTGACAAAGTCAGGAGGTGCTCGCTCGTTCGGGCTTCCCAGCCCACTGCGCTCAGGGCGTCGAGTACGCACAGAACTTCCGGCGAGAGGTTGGGTTCGCCCAGCCGTAGCGTTCGTCCGGCCGTGACGGCCCGGAGCACGGCCGCCACGGTCGCCCCTCGCGAGCGGAACGGCAGCATCAGGGAGACGGTGGCCGTATCGGGAGCGACTGCCTCGACGCGGTACCCGGAATCGTCCACGGCGGTCCGGTCCCCGAACGCCTGGTACACCTTGAAGTGCAGTTCCATCCCGCGCGCACCGATCCGGCAACCTCCCGGCCACGGCAGCCGCGCTTGCCCGTGCCGTGCGAGCAGGGCCGGCACCAGGTAGTAGGAGGCGCGGATCTGGGCGGCCTGGGCCAGTACGGGAACCGTGCACCGGCTCTCCGTCGGAAGGATCACCGCAGTGCTCGGCTCTCCGACGGGCTGCGCGACGTGCCAGCCGGCCTGCTGCAGCAGCGCGAGCATGATCTGGACGTCCGTGTTGGCCGGCACATTGCCCAGCCGCACAGGGCGGCCAAGGGCCGCCGCGGCGGCCAGCAGCGGGAGGGCGGCATTCTTGGACCCATCGACGGTGACGATGCCGGTGAGCGGTGGTCCCGGTCGTACGGCGATCACCTCGGCCGCCCTGAGCGGGGTGGAGACGGTGTCTGCCACGATCAACTCCTCTGGAGGGGAAGGGAGACTGCGGTTTCCCGATCTGAGCGGATGGTCAGGTCGATCTCGGCCCAGCACCGTTTGCCCGTGGGTGTCGGCTTGGCGCCGTATCGGTCGGTCAGAGCGGCGACGAGGAACAGGCCGCGGCCGTCCTCGCTGTGGTCGTCCGGGAGGCGGGGCCGCGGCAGCACCGGGCTGGAGTCCCAGACCTCGATGCGCAGAGCGGCATCGATGAGCCGCACAGCCATCGAAACGTGGTCGGTGTCTGCGTGCTGGACGGCGTTGGCCAGCAGCTCGCTGATCACCAGCCCGGCGGTGTGCAGCACATCGCCGTTCAGCTCCTCCGCCTTCCAGCCCGCCATCGCGTCTGCGGCCTCGTGCCGGGCGGCGGATACCGCAGCAGGTGTGGCGGACAGCGAGAGAGTGAGCTGGTGCGCTTCCATGAGCGGCCTCCTGGATCGGTGCGGCTACTCCACGCAACCGCTCCAGGGGCAAGCGGGGCCACGCCGTGTGCTGGGGCTGCATCACTTATGCAGGAGCTGCATCGCGGCCCATCACTGCTCGGTTACGCTCGGTTGAGCAGGCAGGATCGGCGACGGCAGGAGGGCCGTGGCACAGATGGCCGATGCACTGAGTGAAGCGAGACGGATCGGCGAAGTGATCCGTCAGGCACGCGTGTTACAGCGGCGCTCGCAGAAGGACGTTGCCGCCGCCCTGGGGTATCACCAGTCGAAAGTGAGCCGCCTGGAGAGCGGCAGGGGCACGGAGGACGTTCGCGTGCTGCGCGAAATCGCGGAGGTGCTGGAGATTCCGCCGCGACGTCTCGGCCTCGCCGCCCCTTCTGATGCCAGCCCAGCCGAGCCCGGAACAGAGGACATGCACCGCCGTACTTTCCTCGCCGTGAGCGCTGCCGCCCTCGCGGCCCCACCGTCGTCCACCGCAGCACATCACGAGCTGGTCCGGGTCCTGCTGCCCGGCACGAGCCCAGGGGCCACCGGGCAAGCCCTGGGCATCGACGAGCTACGGGACCGGACACGGGCTGTACGCCGGATGTTCCACATGTGCAACTACGCGGAACTGGAGCAGACCCTGCCGGGCCTGATCGCCGACCTGCGCCAGGCCGCCGGCGGCTCATCCGGCTCGGCGGAGGCATCCAGGCTGCTCGCGACCGCCTACCAGACGTCCGTGAGTCTGCTGCTGAAGCGAGCCGATCAGGGCAACGCCTGGCTTGCGGCCGGCAGGGCCATGGCCGAGGCGGAACGGTCCGGGGACCCTGTCGTCCTCGCCGCGAGTGTCCGCGTGCACGCCCACGTCCTCGTACGGGAGAAGCACACCGCCCAGGCCGTGAACATCATCCGCCACACCGCCGACCAGCTCACCGGCTCCTACGACCAGCGCCCGCCCCGATACCTGGCAGCAGTCGGACTGCTGTTGCTCCGCGGGGCGACCGCAGCCAGCAGAAACGGCGACCGCGACACCACCCAGGACTTCCTCACCGAGGCCAAGGAGGTAGCTCGTCATGTCGCCTTCGACCGGCCGGACGCATGGGCGAACTTCAGCCCGACCAACGTCTCCCTGCATGAGGTCAGCGCGGCAGTCTCCTTCGGCGATGCCGGCATCGCCCTGCACACCGCACGGCCCCTCATGCGGCGACACATCCCCGTCCCCGAGCGCCGGGCCGCGCTCTGGGTGGATACCGCCCGCGCCTACAGTCAGCAGGGCAGGCTCGCCGACGGCTACCAGGCCCTGCGCATCGCCGAGAGCTGCGCGGCACAGGACATCCGCCGCCCGGCCGTACGCGAACTGGTCGCCGACATGGCAGCCCGCGACCACCGCCGGGCACTGCCCGAGCTGCACCACTTCAGCCGCCAACTGGGAGTCCCCGCGTGAGTGATCAGCCCGACAAGCCGTTCCTCCAGATCGTGGTCTGCGCGGCCGGGGTCGTCGCCGACGTCGGTCGGCTGATCACCGCAGCACAGGAGCGGCACTGGGAGGTCGGCGTCATCGCGACCCCACAGGGCCTCGGCTTCCTTGACGTGGACGCGGTCGAGGCCCAGACCGGCCGCCCCATCCGCTCAGCCTGGCGATCACCGGGTGAGCCGCGCCCGACCCGTCCTGCGGATGCGATCGCGGTCGCCCCGGCCAGCTTCAACACCGTCAACAAGTGGGCCGCCGGCATCTCCGACAATCTCGCCCTGGGCATCCTGTGCGAGGCACCCGCCATGGGTATCCCGGTCGCCGTGCTGCCGTACCTGAACTCCGCCCAGGCCGCCCACCCCGCATACCGCCAGAGCCTGGAACGGCTGCGCGAGATGGGCGTCCTGATCGGCTCGTACGAACCTCACCGGCCGAAGGCCGGCGGCGGCGCCGACCGCTATCGCTGGGAAGAAGCGCTGGAGCTGCTTGCGCACAGGCTCACTGCGCGGCCGTGATCAACGCCGCCGTGCTTGCCGGGGTTGCGGCGCTGCTGGGGCAGCCGTTTCCGCAGGCACCGGTGCGCTGGGGTGTTGTCCCGCGCTTCGAGCCTGCGCTGCGCGGGCGCCTGCGCTGACCGCCGCCCTTGCGCTCAGGCGCTGGATGCGCCAGGTCAGTACCCGTGCGGGGCGGCGGGCATCGTCCAGGGGGCGCTGGTGGGCGGCCTGTTCGAGGAGCCGCTCGGGGTCGTGGCCGGCGGCCTCGGCGTCGGTGAGCACGGTGACGAGTGCGTCGAAGGACGAGTCGTCCAGGACCTGCTGCGCATGGTCGGGTACTACCTGACGTATGCGGCTGATGTGCCGGTCCACTGTCTGCTGGGGCGGTCGGCGCTGGGTCAGGGCGGCCAGCGGCGCGGCTGCTGCCTGCTCATACGCGGCTCGAAGGTGTACCAGGGTCTGGTGGGCGGCGGCGACCTGCTGGTTGTGGTGGCGGAGCTGGTGCCAGCGGGCCGCGGCCATGACGACGAAGATCGCGGCGTCGAGGAACATCGCAAGGACGGCGCCGTCCTTGGGGGCGGGCTCGCGGACCATGGCCCGAACGGCGCTGCGCAGGGCGCGGGCGTGGTGGTGTTCGGCCTGGATGCGAGAACGGGTGGCGCGCTCGAACGCGGTCGCTGCCTCGCGGAGCTGGGAGTGGATGGGGGCCGGCGCGAGGAGGGGCAGGGCGTCGAGGGCTTCTCCGAAGGCGGCGAGGTGGGCCTGGGAGGCTTCGTCGTCGCCCTGGTCGAGGCGGTGAGGGATGCGATCGGTGGCGGCGGTGGCCTGGTGCCAGGGGTTGGGCCGGCGCCGGCCCGGTTTGCCGGTGGGCTGCGGGTCGACGGCCTTCAGGCGTTCCTGGATCTTGTGGAAGGACAGGTCCGGAGCGAGTTTGGAGCCCGAGTACCAGACAGGGCCGTTCACCTCGTCTTCGAGAGCGACCTTGTAGCCACGGACGTCGCCGGAGGGGAAGTACACGATCTCGACGAGCACGCCGTCGATGTGACTGAGCAGGTGAACGAACTCCTCGATGCCGGAGGCGGCGGCCACGGCGGTGCGCACAGTGCTGCGCAGGCGTTCGCGAGGGGTCTTGTCCTGGCCGGCGCGGCGGGCCTTCTCCTGCTCGGCGCGGGTGGGCCGCTTGGCGGCGGTGCGGTCCCCGCGTACGACTTGGAGCAGGCCGTATTCCTTCTCGATGGCGGCGAGTTCGCGGTCGGCGGTGAGGTAGTCGTTCCAGTGACGGGCGGTGCGCAGGTCCGCGCGGACCTTGGTGGCGGCGATGTGGATGTGGTCGGGGGCGTGGCGGACGGCGACCCAACGGCAGCCGTCCGGGTCGCCGTCGGGCGCGATGCCGGTGGCGGCGACGACGCGACGGGCTATGCCAGCCCACTCCTCATCGCTGAGGATGCGGTCTTCGGGAGCGGCGCGGATCGAGCAGTGCCACACATGCTTATCGGGGGCGCGGCCGAGCCGCCGGGCCTGCTTGACGTGCAGGTCGAGGTCGGCCACGAGGAGCCTCCTCGTGGCGTCGAAGTCGTCGCTGCGGCCGAGGTCGGGGGCGAAGTCGTCCCAGGAGGCGACCAGGTGCGGGTCGGTGTGGTCCTTGGCCTTCTTCGTGTCGAACAGGTACCGGATCAGGCCGACGGTGTCCTTGCCGCTGCTGATCTTCGCGATCACCTGGCCACCTTCTTGGAGACAGCCTCGTTCGCCGCTGTGGCGATGTGGCGGACGGTGGCGCCGACCGCGGTCAGCGTCTGCTCGGCCTGGGCCAGGACGGCGGTATCCCCAGGGTGCGCATGACCGCCGGAGTTGAGCTTCTTGGCGATCTGGTTGATGTTGTGGCCGATCTTGGCGACCTGATGGCGCAGGGCGGTCAGCTCGTCGATGTAGTCGTCGAGCGGCGTGCGCTGGCCGGGCAGGGCAAGGTCGCCGTGGACGTGGGCCATCACGACGGCGCCGACATAGTGCGCGCCGGCGATGTTCAGTGACCGGGCCATGCGCAGGATGTCCTGCTTCTCCCCGAGGCTGTAGCGGGCGTCGACTCGCTCCTTGCGCTGGCCGTTCGGGTCGGGCTTGCGGCGTCGGGCGACACGGTGCAGCGCGGCGGCTTCGGCAGCACGCGGCAGCGGCGGGTCCGCGGCGGTGTCGACGGGCTGTTCCCTGTCGGGCACCCCCTGGTGCCCGACAGCCTCCGCCACCCCCGGGGCGGAGGTTTCCGCGTTGGCGCCGTCCTTGGACGGTCCAGCGGCATACCTTGCTGGCGTTGTGGCTGGAGTGGTGGTCATCTCCTGCTGGCGCAAACGGAGTTCGTGGTGCTGGTTGCGCATGTGGTGGTTCTCCGAGAGTGTTGCTGGGCGGTCACTGACCGGTCGAACTCGCCCCATCCCTGTTCAGGGCAAGGACGGGTGGAGCGGCGATGTCGGGTTGACTCGTTACGGTGCGGTCGCTCGTCCCCCGCG
>NZ_JBEYZD010000088.1:0-35496 GCF_040645895.1 Streptomyces olindensis
GTTCGTCCGTGCGTGCGGTCAGCATCGGCGCGATCATCCGAGCACCAGTCTGTCCGCCGGTTCCGGAGCGGGCCTTCGCCGTTCACGGTCCGGCCCCCACGCTGAGCGACGGTCCCGTCAGCCGAGGACCACGCAGGATGCCGCCGGCACCCGGACGGAGCCGCCGCGCTCCGGGAGACCGGTGTGCGGGTCGGCGGCGAACCAGGTCACGTCGCCCGAGCGTTCGTTCGCGACGTAGAGGAAGCCGCCGGACGCCGTGAGGGCACGCGGCCAGTGGCCGCCGCAGGGCACCGTGGCGACCAGCCGCAGGCCCTCGCCCTCGACGGAGAGCACGGACAGGACGTCCTCGCCGCGGGTGGCGGTCCACACGTGGCGGCCGTCGGGCGAGACGGCGATCCCCGACGGCCAGGCGTCGCCCGTCGGCGCGCCGGGCAGGACCGGGGTCTCGGTCAGCGGGGTGAGCACGCCGTCGTCGGCGTCCCAGCGGCAGACGGTGACGGACGGGCTGAGTTCGTTGACGACGTACGCGTGCCTGCCGCTCGGGTGGAAGGCCAGGTGGCGCGGCCCCGAGCCGGGCCGCAGGGCGCTCTCGTGGTGCAGGGCGAGGGCACCGTCCGTCAGCGTGCACACCCGCACGGAGTCGGTGCCGAGGTCGACGCTGACGGCCCAGCGGCCGCTCGGGTCGGGCTGCACCTGATGGGCGTGCGGCCCCTGCTGGCGCGGGGTGTGCGGGCCCGCGCCGGTGTGCCGGAGCACGCCGGACACGGACCGTGCGAGGGTGCCGTCGGGGCGGACGGGGACCGCGGTGACGCTGCCGGAGCCGTAGTTGGCGGTGAGGAGATGCCCGTCGAAGAGGGCGAGGTGCGTCGGCCCGTTGCCGTCGACCGGCACGGGCGGCCCGGCCGGCTCGGGCGGGCCCCCGCCCACCCGGTACGCGGCGACGGCGCCCTCGGCCGTCTCACTGACCGCGTACAGCGTCTCCCCGTCGGGCGAGAGGGCCAGGTAGGAGGGGTCGGGGAGGGAGTCGACGCTGCCGAGGACGGTCAGCGCGCCGCTGTGCGGGTCGGCTTCCGCCGTCACGATGCCGGGGCCGCCGGCCGCCGTGAACGACCCGATGAACGCCCGCCGCCTGCCGTTGTCCGCCACTGCTGTCCCCTCTCGTCCCCGGGCCGTTCCGGACCGACCGCGCAGCCGATCATGCGCGGTCTAGACCAACGGGTCAAGAAGTCGGGCGGGCGTGGCTCGCCCCGGCACCGGCGGTCGCGGGCCGTTACTGCCGTGCGGGACCGCCTCAGGCCCCGGCCAGCGGCGAGCCCGAGGGGGCCCGCAGCGGCCGGGCGAGTTCGGCCAGGGCCCGCTCCAGCCCGTGCAGGTGGGCCAGGACCGGCTCGGTCGCGGACGGCCCGTCCGCCGCCTGGACCAGGACGTCCCCGCCCTCGGTGAGCGCCTCGACCGCGGCCTCCACACGCCGGCAGGCCGTGGCCAGGCGGGCGTCGTGGGAGGCCTCGGGGTCGGCGGCGACGGCCACCAGGCCACGCACCTCGCGGGCACAGTCGTCGAGGAGGGCGAGCACGTGCCGGGCCCGCCGCTTGCGGCCCCGCATCGGGTTCAGCGGGTGCACCAGCGGGGCGACCGAGAGCCGTACCCGGGCGAGCAGCTGCTCCAGCTCGGCCACGCGCGGGGCCGGGTCGGCGTCCGCCGCTCCCGCCAGCCGGCGGGCGGTCTCGGCGGCGCAGGCGTGGACGCAGCGCAGGGCCCGCTGGATCCAGGCGTCGGTGACGCTGTGGGTGGTGACGGGCAGGACGAAGAGCACGGCCAGCGCGGCACCGAGTGCCCCGACGCCGGTCTCGGCGAGCCGCAGGGCGAGCAGTCCGGGGCCGAGCACGCCGAGCAGGCCGTAGAGCAGACCGGCGAGCAGGGTGACCCAGAGCATCATCCAGGTGTAGGAGACGGCGGCCGTGTAGAAGATCCCGAAGACGCAGGCGGCCGCGAGGACGGCGGTGACCGCCGGGTCCCCGTGGACCGGCAGGGCGACGAGGAGGCCGAGGGCGATGCCGATGACCGTGCCGAGCAGCCGCCGGAAGCCGCGGACCAGGGTCTCGCCGCGCGAGGTGGTGTTGACGAAGATCCACCAGGTGGCGCCGACGGCCCAGTACCAGCGCTGCCCGGAGACCAGCTGCCCCACCACGAGGGCGAAACCGGCGCCGGCGGTCGCCTGGACGGCCTGGCGGGTGGTCACGCGGGCCAGGCCGGTGCCGCCCGGCGGGGCGGGCGCGGCGGGCGGGGGCAGGCGGCGCTCGTAGCACCACAGGCCGAAGCGCACGGCGGCGGCGACCGCCACGGACAGCAGGACGGCCGCGTACAGCTCGGGGAGCTGGCCCGAGGTGGCGTGCAGGAACTGCGCCACGAAGAACGTCATGAACGCGAACACGCCGAGGCTGTGGCCGCGCGGACCCCAGCGGCGCGCGTACACGCCCGCGCCGACCACGGCGAGGAAGGTGAGGTCCCGGGCCACCGGGTGGTCGTGCAGTTCGGCCGCGGCGGTGAGCACGGGCAGTCCGACGGCGGGCAGCAGCGCGGTGGTGACGGCCTGGCCGCGGACGGTGGCGTCGGTGACGGTGAACAGGGCGAGCAGGGCGGCGAGACCGCCGGTGACGGCACCCGCGAGGGAATGCCCGGCGAGACCGCACACGGCGACCGCGAGCGCGATGCCGAGCACGGCACGCGCGGCGAACCGCAACCGCGTCCGCCCCGGATCCGGAGCCAGGAACACCCTCTTCAGCACCGCTTACCGCCCCCTTCGCGCGTCGGCATCAGCACGCATGAAAAAGGCGCCGCGGGGTCCGCAGCGCCATCGACGCATCCATATCAGCATCCCGGGCGCCACTGGCTCAACAGGCTCGTTCTAGACTGGGCCATTGGTACAGCACGAGCGGCCGACGGACGGCCGCGGCAGAGCCAACGGACGAGGAGGCCGGACGTCATGGCCGTGGACGAGCTCGACACCCGCATCCTGCGGCTGCTGCTGGAGCAGCCCCGCACGAGCGTGCGCGAGTACGCCCGGATCCTCGGAGTCGCCCGGGGCACGCTCCAGGCCCGTCTGGACCGCCTGGAACGCGACGGTGTGCTCACCGGCACCGGACCGGCCCTCTCCCCCGCCGCGCTCGGGCATCCCGTGCTCGCGTTCGTGCACATCGAGGTCACCCAGGGCCATCTCGACGAGGTGGGCGACGCGCTGGCGGCGGTCCCGGAGATCGTCGAGGCGTTCTCCATCACGGGCGGCGGGGATCTGCTGGCCCGCGTCGTGGCGCGGGACAACGCGCACCTGGAGGACGTCGTCCAGAAGCTGATCAGCATGCCCGGGGTGGTGCGCACCCGCACGGAGGTCGCCCTGCGCGAGCGGGTGCCGTACCGGCTGCTGCCGCTGGTGGAGTCGATCGGGCGGTCGGCCCGCAGATGATCTTTGAGAGCATGGGCGCCATGAGCAATCTCCATGGAATATCGGTCATCTTCGATCTCGACGGAACGCTCGTGGACAGCGAGCCGAACTACTACGAGGCGGGCCGGCAGACCCTCGCCGAGCACGGCGTCCCCGACTTCAGCTGGGCGGACCACGAGCGGTACGTCGGCATCAGCACGCAGGAGACCGTCGCCGACTGGAAGGACCGGTACGGCCTGCGGGCCTCCGTGGAGGAGCTGTTCACCACCAAGAACCGCCTCTACCTGCAACTGGCCCGCACCGCCACGCGCGCGTACCCCGAAATGCGCGCGTTCGTCGAGCTGCTGGCGGCCGAGGGCGTCCCCATGGCCGTCGCCTCCGGGTCCTCCCCCGAGGCCATCGAGGCGGTCCTGTCCGGCACGGGCCTGGCCGCCCATCTGCGGACCGTCGTCTCGGCCGACGAGGTCGCGCACGGCAAGCCCGCTCCCGACGTCTTCCTGGAGGCGGCCCGCCGGCTCGGGTCGGACCCGGCCGATTGCGTGGTGCTGGAGGACGCCGCCCCGGGCGCCGCCGCCGCGCACGCGGCGGGGATGCGATGCATCGCGATCCCGTACGTCCCGGCCCAGGCGGACGCACCGGAGTTCGCCACCGCCGGCCTGCTCCTGCGGGGCGGGCAGGCGGAGTTCACGGCACGGACGGCGTACGACTGGCTGGCGCGCCCGGCCCGCCTTTCCTGAACTCACCACTCCCGACCCGTTGACGCTCCCCCGTCCCCTCCCTAGGGTCTGGTCGATCTCTCGCACAAGGTTCGACATCCCGAACATCCTTGCATTGTGGACCCGTGGAGGAGCACCCATGGCACGGCCCCTCTCCAGACGATCCCTTCTCCAGGCCGCGACCCTCGCCGCGGCCGTACCCGCGCTCTCCCGGACGGCGTCGGGCCGGGCCGCGGCGGTACCCGCGGCGGCGGTGCTCGCCGCGGCCGCCGCCCCGTCGGCCTGGACCGTGCGGCCCTTCGGTCTGGAGGACGTGGCGCTCGGCCGGGGCGTCTTCGCGGACAAACGGCAGCTGATGCTGGATCACGCGCGGGGCTACGACGTGAACCGGCTGCTGCAGGTGTTCCGTGCCAACGCCGGTCTGGCCACGGGCGGCGCGGTCGCGCCGGGCGGCTGGGAGGGGCTGGACGGCGAGGCCAACGGCAATCTGCGCGGCCACTACACCGGCCACTTCCTCACCATGCTGGCGCAGGCGTACCGCAGCACGAAGGACAAGGTGTTCGCCGACCGGATCGGCACCATGGTGGGCGCGCTGACCGAGGTGCGCGCGGCGCTGCGGCGTGATCCGGCGGTGCTCGCCGTCGCCGGGAAGTTCGGGACGGCCGCGGAGAGCGTGCGGGGCTCCTACCAGTACGTCGAACTGCCGGCCGCCGTGCTCGGCGGTGCCCCGGCCGTCACCCTGTCGGTGTGGGTGAAGCCGACGCACGACGCCGGCTGGGCCCGGATCCTCGACTTCGGCGACGACACCAACCGGTATCTGTACCTGGCCGCCCGCAACCAGGCCGGGGTGCCGCGCTTCGCCGTCACGACCTCGGGCGCCGGCGGCGAGCAGGGGCTGAACGGCACGGCCCCGCTGCCGCTGAACGAGTGGAGCCATCTGGCGGTCACGATCGCGGGCGGCACCGGCACCCTCTACGTCAACGGCACCGCCGTCGCGCGCAACACCGCGATGACCCTCACCCCGGCGGCGCTCGGCACGCTGAAGAACAACTGGCTCGGCCGCTCCAACTACTCCGCCGACCCGGTCTTCGCGGGCGCCTTCGAGGAGTTCAACGTGTTCTCGCGGGCACTGACCGCCGATGAGATCACCGAGTTGCAGAGCCGTCCGGCCGCCGACGCCTCCGCGGGCAAGGGCGACCTGGCGTCGTACGCCTTCGACGAGACGTCCGGCGGGACCTTCGCGGACGCCTCCGGCCGGGGCCTGACCGCCACCCTGCGCCGCACCTGGGGCGGGCCCAGCCATCCCGGTTTCCTCGCGGCGTACCCGGAGACGCAGTTCATCGACCTGGAGTCGCGGACCACCTCCGACTACACCAAGGTGTGGGCGCCGTACTACACCGCGCACAAGATCCTCCGGGGTCTGCTCGACGCCCACACCGCCACGGACGACGACCGGGCCCTTGACCTCGCGTCCGGCATGTGCGACTGGATGTACTCCCGGCTGTCCAAGCTGCCGGAGTCCACGCTCCAGCGGATGTGGGGGATCTTCTCCAGCGGCGAGTTCGGCGGCATCGTCGAGGCGATCTGCGATCTGCACACGATCACCGGGAAGGCCGAACACCTCGCGCTGGCCAAGCTGTTCGACCTGGACCGGCTGATCGACGCGTGCGCCGCGGACACCGACATCCTCGACGGGCTGCACGCCAACCAGCACATCCCGATCTTCACCGGCTACGTGCGGCTGTACGACGAGACGGGCGAGGAGCGCTACCTCACGTCGGCGAAGAACTTCTGGGACATGGTCGTCCCGCACCGCATGTACGGCATCGGCGGCACGAGCACGCAGGAGTTCTGGAAGGCCCGGGACGTGATCGCGGGCACGATCGGCACGACCACGGCCGAGACCTGCTGCGCCTACAACATGCTCAAGCTGAGCCGGACCCTGTTCTTCCACGAGCAGGACCCGAAGTACATGGACTACTACGAGCGGGCCCTGTACAACCAGGTGCTCGGCTCGAAGCAGGACAAGCCCGACGCGGAGAAGCCGCTCGTCACGTACTTCATCGGGCTGACGCCCGGTCATGTCCGTGACTACACGCCCAAGCAGGGCACCACCTGCTGCGAGGGCACCGGCATGGAGAGCGCCACCAAGTACCAGGACTCGGTGTACTTCACGCAGTCGGACGGCAGCGCCCTGTACGTCAACCTGTACAGCCCGTCCACGCTGACGTGGGCCGAGAAGGGCGTCACGGTCACGCAGACCACGCGTTTCCCCCAGGAGCAGGGCAGCACGCTGGCCTTCGGGGGCGGGCGGGCCTCGTTCACGCTGCGGCTGCGCGTGCCGTCGTGGGCGACCGCCGGGTTCCGGGTGACCGTCAACGGGCGTGCGGTGTCCGGGACTCCGAAGCCGGGGAGCTACTTCGACGTGTCCCGGACCTGGCGGGCCGGCGACACCGTCCGCATCGCCATGCCGTTCCGGACGCGGGTGGAGAAGGCCCTCGACGACCCGTCGCTGCAGACCCTGTTCCACGGCCCGGTCAACCTGGTGGCCCGGGATGCCGCCACGGACTGGCTGAAGGTCGGGCTGTACGGCGACGCCGGCCTCTCCGGCGACCTGACGCACTCCCTCACGCCGGTGCCGGGCAGGCCGCTCCACTTCACGCTGGACGGACGGGAATGGGCGCCGTTCGCCGAGGGGACGGAGGACCCGACGCACGCCTACTTCCGCCGTTCCGAGCCGAAGGTCGTGTTCGGCGGCGAGGACTCGGGCGTCGCCAACCCGGCGCGGGCCGACGGCATCACGCTCCTGGACGAGATCTGGGCCGGGGCGCCGTTCCGGAGCAAGGGGGCGCTGGTGGCCCGGGTGCGGTCCACGGTGGCGGCGTGGGTCACGGCCGGGCTGCTGAGCAGGGCCGACGGCGAGCGGGTGGTGCGGACGGCGGGCGCGGCCTCGTACCGGCCGTGAGCATCCGCGCCCGGGTCCGGTGCCGTGCTCTGCGCGGTGCCGGGCCCGGGCGGCGCCCGAACTTTTTTGCGGCAGCGGTGATTGTTTCGCCTCCGGCGTCCGTACCTCTTGGTGTTGGGCCGTTCATATCCCAGGAGGCACGATGCGCATCTCGCGCAGCACGGCAGGAACCGCGTTCGTCGGCGGTGCGATGATCCTGACGCTCACCGCACTCGCCTACCCGAGCATGCTGGGCGTGCAGAACACGGCTTCCGGCCAGGACCGCATCATCGCCAACACCCAGTGGGGCCCGCTGACCGAGGCCGACCGCGACTTCGTGGTCCGGGTGCGCGCGGCCGGCCTGTGGGAGTACCCGCTGGGACAGCTGATCAGGCAGCGGAGCAAGTCGCCGGAGATGCAGGAAGTCGCCGAGCACCTGCTCGTGGGTCACGGCCGGCTCGACGCGGGCTGCCGCAAGGTCTCCACGGATCTGGGCATCACCCTGCCGAACGAGGCGTCACCGCAGCAGCAGCAGTTCGTGGCGACGGCGGAGGGCAGCTCCGGCAAGGAGTTCGAGTCCACGGCCGTGACGATCATGCGCGTCGCGCACGGGGGCATCTTCCCGACGATCGCCAAGATCCGGGCGACCACCCGGAACAGCCTCGTGCGGGAGCTGGCCGACACGACCAACGACACGGTCCTCGACCACATCACGGTCCTGGAGAAGACCGGTCTGATCAACCACGAGCAGGTCGCCTTCCAGATCACCGCCCCGGCGAAGCTGCCCCAGGACCAGACGACGCCGCCGCCTCCGCAGGCGGGCGCGCCGGTCCGCGTGCTGCCGATCCCCGACGACCTGAAGGACCTCCAGACGGTCGCCCCCAACCCGTCCTACGGGGCACCGCAGCCGACGCCGTCGGCGGGATGAGCCAGGGCGGCGGGATACGGCCGGGACCGGCCGGGCCGGAGGCGGGCGTTCACCCCCCGCACCGGGCCCGGCTGAGCGCCCCGCCGCCGTCCGACGGGCCGCATCACGTCCCGGTTGACCTCGTGGTCGGCCGACGGGCCCGCACCGAGAACGCGTCGCCCCGCTCCCCGTCGGCCGGCTCGCGCCACGGTGAAGTCCGGGCCCTGCGCGGCGACTCCCGGCCCGGCACGGTGAGTCCCGGCCCTGCGCGGCGACTCCCGGCCCGGCACGGTGAGTCCCGGCCCCGCGCGGTGACTCCCGGCCCCGCGCGGTGAGTCCAGGGCCGCCCGCAGCGGCTTCCGGCCCTGCACAGTGGACCCCGGGTGGGCCCCACGCGGTGGCTCCCTGGACCGGCGCTGTGGCTGTGGCCCCGGGGCCCTTCGAGCGCTACGACCGGCGGCGGGGCTTGCCCCGTCTGCCGCCCTTGGGGGTGCCGCCGGAGCCGCTCGCGCGGCGGTTCGCGCCGGGGCGCCCGGCCGCCGTCGGCTTCCGCCGGGCTCCCTCCTTGTCCGTCCGCCCGGGCTTGTCCTGCGCCGCGGGCTGCGCGCGGCCCCGGGTGCTGTTGACCGTGCGGCCGCGGACGATGCCGATGAAGTCCTCCACCTGGTCCGTCGTCGCGTCCTCGGGCCAGGCGAGGGCCACGCGTGACTCGGGGGCGTCCCGGAGGGGACGGTGGGTGAGGTCCTTGCGGTGGTGGAGGCGGGCGAGCGACAGCGGGACGACCAGGACGCCGATGCCGGCCGCGACGAGTTCGACGGCGTCGGCGGTGGTGGCGGGGCGTTCGAAGGCGGGCCGCCCGGGCAGGGTCTCCCAGTCGAGGACGTCGTCGAGGGGATGCAGCACGATGTCGTCGGCGAGGTCCTCGGGGGACACCTCGTCGACCGCCGTGACCAGGTGGTCCTTGGGCACCACGACGACGGTCTGCTCGGTGTAGAGGGGGATGGCGCTGAAGACCGTCCGGTCCACGGGCAGCCGCACGAGGCCCGCGTCGGCGTCCCCGCCCCGCAGCCGCTCGGCCGCCGCCGCGGCGGGCACCTGCGTGAGGGCCAGCGGGACACCGGGACACCGCTCGTTCCAGATGCGCACCCACTTGTCGGGCATCACCCCGGGGACGTACACGAGCCGGAACGAGTGAGTTTCATCCGAGCCTGTCACCTGGCCAGGTTACCGGCCGTGGTCGGGGGTCGCGCACACGCTCGATAGGCTGGACGGCATGACGTCGCACCAGAGCACCCAGACGATGAAGCCCGCTACCGCGGCGAAGAAGCTGGGTGTGTACCTCGAGGCCACACCCGCCGAATTCCGGGAGGGTGTCGTCTCGCGCGCCGAGCTGAACGAGCTCCAGGCGAACCCGCCGCAGTGGCTTCAGGACCTGCGGCGCGACGGCCCGCACCCCCGCCCGGTGGTCGCGGCGAAGCTCGGCGTCTCCATCGCGGGACTCGCCCGCGGGGGCATCACCGAGCCCCTCACCACCGATCAGATCGAGACGCTGAAGCAGGAGAGCCCCGAGTGGCTCGTGCGGGAGCGCGCCACCCAGGCGGAGGTCCGCAAGGAGGCGGCCCGCATCAAGAAGAAGAACGCCCAGCGCAACGGCTGACCTCCCGGTCTCCTCCGCACGGCCCCCACCGGTCCTTCCGGTGGGGGCCGTCGTCGTTTCCGGCTCCCACCCGCGCCCCGTGTGACATCGGTGAAATCTTTCAGCCATGTATTGACATGGTGATGAAACGATCCGTAGCTTGGCCGATCATTTAGATTCGTGAAGGACGTTCACGAATATGAACGGAGAACCATCCATGCGGGATCGCCGACGCCGCATCGACATGCGGCTCCGCCACGCGCGCCGCCTGGCTGCCGCGCTCGCCGTCTCGGGGCTCCTGTTCGGAACGGCCGCCTGCGGCTCCGGTTCCGGCAGCGCCCGGGCCGGCGATCCGAACACGCTGGAGGTGTGGACCCGGAGCGATCCGGAGTCCGCCCAGACCTACGACCGGGTGTTCGCCGCCTTCACCAAGAAGACCGGTATCCGGATCGACTACCAGCCGGTCATGAACTTCGACCAGCAGCTCCAGAGCCGCGCGTCCACCAAGGACCTGCCGGACGTCATGATCAACGACACCGCCCTGATGGGCAGTTACCAGGCGCAGGGCCTGCTCAAGCCGATCACCCCGGTCTCGATAGCGGGCCACGACGAGATCACCGCCAAGTCCTGGTCGTCCACCGTGGGCCGCGACGGCAGGCACTACGGCATCCCGTACTCCCGCCAGGCCATGACCCTGTTCGTCCGCAAGGACTGGCGCGAGAAGCTCGGCCTGCCGCAGCCGAGGACCTGGCAGGACACGCTCGCCCTCGCCAAGGCCTTCGCCACCCGCGACCCGGACGGCGACGGCAAGAGGGACACGTACGGCATGGTCGTGCCCGGCAGCGCGCAGAACGGCTACGTCGCCTGGTGGGGCGCCAGCTGGCTGTGGCAGGGCGGTGTGCGGATCATCGAGAAGGACGGCTCGGGCTACCGGCCCGCCATGGACTCCCCGGCCGCCCTGCGCACCGTCACCTGGATGAAGGACAACCTCTTCTGCGGTGACAACGGTGTCATCCAGCCCAGCGCCCTGACCTCCGTCACCGCGAACACCACCAACTTCCAGGACGGCAACGCCGGGATGTACCTCACCGGCCCGTACAACATCTCCACGTTCGACAAGGCGCTGGGCAAGGACAAGTACGAGGTCCTGCCCGCGCCTTCCGGCCCGGCCGGGAACAACGACGTGCTGGCCGACGGCGAGAACATCTACTTCGGCGCGAAGACGGGGAAGGCGAAGCTGGAACAGGCGCTCGCCGCGTTCCTGATCTCGCCCGAGGGCCAGACGCTCGCCATGACCGGCGACCACCAGCCCGTGGTGCGCATCCCCGTCAACTCCACGCTGGACGCGGCGAAGGTGCGTGACGACCCGCGCTGGAGCGTGGTGCAGAAGGCGTACGAGACGGCCTCCGTGCAGTTCCCCAACGCCCCCGACTTCGCCCCGATCAAGCAGGACACCGCCGACGCGCTGAACGCGCTGTTCACGTACTGCGGCAGCGACGTCCGCTCCGGCCTGAAGGAGCTCAACGACACCCTCGCCGGTGACCTCAAGGACCAGGAGCTGCTGAAATGACCGCGACCGTGACGACGCCCGGGCCTCGCAGAGCCCGGCTGGTGAGCAAGAAGGCCGTACTGCCCTGGCTGTTCCTCGCCCCGGGCCTGCTGCTCGCCCTCGTCTTCAAGTTCCTGCCCATGGGCAAGGGCGTCTGGCTCAGCTTCTTCGACGTGCGGCCCTTCCTCGGTGACAAGTGGGTCGGCCTCGACAACTACACGCGGGTCCTGGGCGACCACCGCTTCCAGGACGCCATCGGGCACACGCTGGTCCTCGGCATCGGCATGTCCCTCGGCGGCATCGTGGTCGGCTTCCTGCTGGCGCTGCTGCTGGAGGGCCAGGCCCGCTCCCTGAAGGTCATCCGCACCGCCGTGTTCCTGCCCGTCGTCACCGCCACCGCGGTGGTCGGCGAGATGTGGCGGCTGATGTACTACCCGACCTCCGACGGCCTGATCAACAGCGGTCTCGGGCTGCTCGGTCTGGGGCCCGTGCCCTACCTCGACAACCCCGACACGGCGCTGTGGGCGACGATGGCCATGGGCATCTGGATGCTCGCCCCGTACAACATGGTGATCATCCTCGCCGGACTGGCCGGCGTGGACCGCTCGCTGTACGAGGCCGCCGCGATGGACGGCGTCTCGCTGTGGCAGCGGCTGCGGCACATCACGCTGCCGGCGATCCGCCCCGCCCTCGGCATCGTCCTCACCCTCGCCGCCATCCGCGGACTGCGCGTCTTCACCGAGGTGTACGTCCTCACCGGCGGCGGCCCGGCCGGATCGACCGACGTGTGGATGACCCGCGCCTACACCCTCGGCTTCACCCGTAACGACATCGGCGGCGCCTCGGCCGCCTCCGTGGTCCTGCTCTGCGTGACGCTGCTGCTCACCGTCACGGTCAACTACCTCCGCAAGAGGGGAGACGTGAGATGAGCGCCCCCGCCATCGACCCCGTCCGCACCCCGGTGACCGCCTCCCCCGCGCGGAAGTCCGCCGGGAGGCCGCGCACCACCCCCGCCCGTTTCGACACGGCCCTCGGCTGGAGCGACCGGCCCGGCCCCGCCTGGGTGCTGCGCGCGCTGCTCTGCCTGCTGGCCCTGGGCGTCTTCGCGGCGCCGTTCCTGACGATCTTCTCGGGTTCCTTCAGCGAGAAGGCCAGCGGTTCGACCCTGTCGTTCCTCCCCCACCACCCGACCCTGCTCAACTTCGAGGTGGCGGGCCAGCGCGGCATCTGGGACTACTTCGGCAACTCCCTGCTCATCGCGGGCGGCGGGCTGCTGCTCCAGCTCGTCGTCTGCACGCTCGCCGCGTACGCCCTGGCCCGGCACAGGTTCCGCGGTCAGGCGCTGGTCCTGACGCTGTTCATGCTGACGATGATGCTCCCGGAGGAGGTCATCGCCATCCCGCTGTCGCTCGTCCTCGGCCATGTGCCGGTGGTCGGGCTCGATCTCAAGGGCACCGTCTGGGGCGTGATCCTGCCGCTCGGCGCCTGGGGGTTCTCGGTGATGGTGCTCACCGAGTTCATGAAGGACATCCCCGCCGAGATCGAGGAGGCCGCCCGCATCGACGGCGTGGGCGAACTGCGGATGCTGTGGCAGGTCGTCCTGCCGCTGTGCAGGCCGGCGCTCGGCGTGGCCGGGGTGCTCGGCTTCATCATGATCTGGGACCAGTAC
This sequence comes from Streptomyces olindensis, assembly GCF_040645895.1. NCBI lineage: Bacteria > Bacillati > Actinomycetota > Actinomycetes > Kitasatosporales > Streptomycetaceae > Streptomyces > Streptomyces olindensis. The sequence goes on from NZ_JBEYZD010000088.1 coordinate 12,861, forward strand.
CTGCTGCCTCTGATCGCCGCGAAGGACCCCACCGACTACACGGTCACCGTCGCCCTGTCCATCCTGCGCACCGACCCCGAGGTCGGCTCGGGGGTGGTGCTGGCCGGTGCGGTCATCGCCCTGCTGCCCAGCCTGATCGTCTATCTGCTCCTCCAGCGCTCGCTGGTCACCGGCATCACCGCCGGTGCCACCAAGGGCTGACCACCCCACCCCCACGTATGAGGGAGACATGAAGTTCCACGGAGTGCTGTTCTTCCCCGTCACGCCGTTCGCGGCGGACGGCTCACTGGACGAGGAACGGCTGGCCCAGCACATCGAGTCGGGTGTCGCCGCGGGCGCGGGAGGTGTGTTCGTCGCCTGCGGCACCGGCGAGTTCCACGCGCTGTCGGCCGAGGAGATCGAGCGGGCCACGCGGGTCGCGGTCGCGACCACGGCCGGCCGGGTGCCGGTCCTCGCGGCGGCCGGCGGTCCCGTGCCGGTCGCCCGGGACCAGGCCGCCCGCATCGAACGCGCCGGTGCCGACGGCATCCTGCTGCTGCCGCCCTACCTGGTGAGCGCCCCGCAGCAGGGCCTCGTGCGGTACGTCGAGGAGGTCACCGCCGCCACCGCGCTGCCCGTGGTCTTCTACCAGCGGGGCACCGCCCGGCTCACCGCACCGACGGCCGCCCGGATCGCCGCGCTGCCCGGGGTCGTCGGCCTCAAGGACGGCATCGGGGACCTCGAGCGGATGCACCGCATCGTCCGCGCGGTGCGCGCCGTGCCGGGCGGGGAGGACTTCCAGTTCTTCAACGGACTGCCCACCGCCGAGATGACCGCGCCCGCCTACCAGGGGATCGGCGTCGAGCTGTACTCCTCGGCGGTGTTCGCCTTCGCCCCGGAGATCGCCCTGGCCTTCCACCGGGCGCTCGCGGAGGGCGACGACGCCCTGGTGTCGCTGCTGCTCGACGAGTTCTACGGCCCGCTGGTCGCCCTGCGCGACGAGGTGCCCGGCTACGCCGTGTCGCTGGTGAAGGCCGGGGTGACGCTGCGCGGCCTGGACGTGGGCGGCGTCCGGGCGCCCCTGCTCGATCCGGCGCCGGAGCACGTGGCCCGGCTGTCCGAACTCCTCGACCACGGGCTGGAGGTGGTCGGCGCATGAGCGCGACGCGCATCCGCGAGCTGATCGTCACGCCGATCGCGTTCGGCGACCCGCCGCTGCTCAACTCCAACGGCGTGCACGAGCCGCTGGCCCTGCGGATCGTCCTCCAGCTCGTCCTGGAGGACGGCACGGTCGGGCTCGGCGAGTCCCCGGGCGGCACGGCCCGGCTGGAACGGCTGCACGCCGCCGCGAAGGTGGTGGTGGGCATGGACGTCTTCGACGCCACCGCCGTCTGCGCCGCGATCGACGCGGCCCTGCTGCCGACCGTGCCCAGCTCCCACGAGCGCGGCTGGACCACCTCGGCCGTGGAGGTCGCGTGTCTGGACGCGCAGGGCAAGCTGCTCGGCCGTCCCGTGAGCGACCTGCTGGGCGGCCGGGTCCGCGACTCTGTGCCGTTCGCCGCGTACCTGTTCTACAAGTGGGCCGAGCACCCCGCGCTCGACGGCCGTGCCGCCATCGCCGACGACTGGGGCGAGGCCCTCGACCCGGCCGGGATCGTCGAGCAGGCCCGGCTGATGCAACAGCGGTACGGCTTCCGGTCGTTCAAGCTCAAGGGCGGGGTCTTCCCGCCCGACGAGGAGATCGCCGCGATGCGGGCGCTGGCCGAGGCCTTCCCCGGGCAGCCGCTGCGCCTGGACCCGAACGTGGCGTGGACGGTGGAGACGTCGAAGTACGTCGCCCGTGAACTGGACGGCGTGCTGGAGTACTTGGAGGACCCGACCAAGGGCATCCCCGGCATGGCCGAGGTCGCCCGGGACTCCCCCATGCCGCTCGCGACCAACATGTGCGTCATCGCCTGGGAACACCTGAGGCCGGCCGTCGAGCAGAACGCGATCCAGGTCCTGCTCACCGACCACCACTACTGGGGCGGGCTGCGCCGGACCCGCGAACTGGCCGCCGTCTGCGAGGCGTTCGGGCTCGCCCTGTCGATGCACTCCAACTCGCACCTGGGCATCAGCCTCGCCGCGATGACCCATGTCGCCGCGGCGATCCCCAACCTCGACCACTCCTGCGACACCCACTACCCGTGGAACTCGGCCGACGACGTGATCGTGCCGGGCGTGCTGGAGCTGCGGGACGGGGAGGTCGAGGTGCCCACCGGGCCGGGGCTGGGCGTCGAGCTCGACCACGACCGGCTGGAGCGGCTGCACCGGCGGTACCTCGACTCCGGGATGCGCAGCCGGGACGACACCGGCTACATGCGGCGGTTCCGGCCGGACTACGAGCTGAAACTCCCCCGCTGGTGACCCCCGTGCGCCCCTCCCCGGGGAGGGGCGCACGCGCTCCCTACGACTTGGGCACCTTCAGCCGGTCCCAGGTGAGCTTGCCCGGGATGCCGTCGGCGTCCTTGCCGGAGAAGCCCTGCTTCTGCTGCCACAGCGCGTAGGAGCGGCGGTCGGCCTCGGTCCAGTCGGGGCTCGGCCCCTCCTCGTAGCGGCCGCACCCCTCGGCGACCAGGCGGCGGCCCATCGCCGTGATGACCGGGGAGCGCTGCCCGACGTGGAAGAACGCGGCGCCGGGGAACGGCTCGTAGGACGGCTTGGGCGCCGGCTTCGGGTCCGGGGCCGGCTTGCCGCCTCCCCCGGCGCCCTTGAGCCGGTCGCGTATGCGTGAGCGCATGCCGTCCATGGTGAAGCCGCGCGGGTCGACCTTGCCGGGCTGCCACTCCTTGTGGCCGATGACGGACCGCTCGGACCAGCCGTGGTGGCGGCAGATCGCCGCGGCGACCTTCTCGATGGCCTCCTTCTGCGCCTCGGGCCAGGGGTCCTTGCCGTTGCCGAGGTTGATGCACTCGAAGCCGTAGAAGTGCCGGTTGCCGTCGGTGTCGGCCTCGTTGTCGGCCGGCAGCTTCGACTCGTTGATCACGGCGCGCAGGACGTCGCCGTCGCCGAGGCCGGCGTGGTTGGCCCGGCCGTTGCCGACCAGGTGGACGTGGCCCTTCTTGTCGATGACGCCGTGGCAGAGCGGGCCGGGGAGGCTGGAGTAGCCGTCGTAGCAGATGTCGACGGAGGCGGCGGTGCCGGAGGTGACGGTGTGGTGGATCATCACGCCGTTCACCGGGCCCCAGGGGCCCTTGCTGTTGCGGTTGTGGGTGCGCCAGCTGCGGACCTCGTGGACGGTCAGGCCCTCGGCCCGGAGGATCTCCACCAGCTTGGACGCGCTCAGCGGCTTGGCCATCAGTTGTCTCCTTCCACGGCGGCTTCCGCCTCCGCGGTGGTCTGGGACCTCCCGTGGGAGGGGTCGGCCTCGGCGGCCTGCTCCTCGCGGCGGGCCTGCTCCTCGGCGGCGAGGGCCGCCTCGTCGGCGGCCGGCACGCTGCTCGCCAGCGGGCCGAAGGCGAGGCGCAGGTCGACCGCGCTGCCCTCGCCCTTGATCAGGGCCAGCGGGGCGAAGTGCCGGGCGATGCCGGCCGGTCCCCGTAGCAGGGGCCGGCGGGCCGGGTCCAGCGGCCACTCGACGCCGCCGGTGGCGGTGCGAGCCGGGACGATCCAGTGGTCGCCGGTGCGGTAGGTGCCGCCCTGGGCGAAGTACACCTCGACGCCGTCCTCCAGGGGCAGCCACTCCCCCTCGGTGACCGGGATCGCGCCGCCGCGCAGGGCGGTGGTGCGGCCCTTGCGCCGGGGGCCGCCGGTGTGGTCCCAGCGGCGCAGGTACGGGTTGAGGTGTGCCAGGCGTCCGACCCCCGGGGCGGGTTCGGCGGACAGGCGGACGCGGCGGCCGGGCAGGTCCAGTTCCTCCACGCGCAGCAGCGGCAGGGGCTCCAGGCGGGAGGCGTAGGCGCTGTCGACGAGCTCGACGTGGTCGCCGACGTCCAGGTCCAGCTTGTCGTCGTGCCCCAGGGACGCCAACTGCACCCAGGTGCCGTCGAGTTCGTCGACGGGGAAGACGACGGAGCCGTTCTCGCGGGACCACTTGAAGGTGGCGTCCTTCGCCTCGCCGCCCGCGTGGACCTCCACCCGGTACAGCTGGTTCTCCGGGCCCCGGTAGCGGGCGTCCGGCTTGACGAGGCAGGGGTCCTCGTCGGCGTGGTCGGGCCGCTCGCTGCGAGCGGCGAGCCGGGCCGAGGGGGCCGACCGCCGCTGCGCCCAGCGGGTGAAGGCGGCCCGGACGACCTCCTTGGACGGGTCCGTCTCCTCGATCTCCAGCGCGGCGAGGGACAGCGGCAGCACCTGCCAGACGACCTTCACCCGGGCGGCGGTGTCGGGCAGGGCGGCGCCGAGGGCGACCTCGCGCAGCGCCGGGTCCTCGGCCGCGGTGACCGAGCGCTCCCACACGCTCAGGTAGACGAGGAACGGAGTCTGGGCGGGCGAGGGCAGCCGATCGCCGGGCTTCTCCGGGTCGCGGTGGCCGTCGGGCTGGTCCCAGTAGGTCCAGTGCGCGGGCGGCTCCGGCGCGGACTCCGCGTTCTCCTCGTCGGGGACGGGCACGCCGGGCGCGGGGCGGTCGGCGTCGCACAGGATGCCGTCGACGTAGTAGCGGCCGCCGTGGATGAGGAGGGTGTCGATCTCGTGCTTGCCGCCGACGTACTCGATGCGGAAGCCGGTGGCGTCGCGCGGGCCGCCGTGCGGGCCGATCAGGTCGGCGGCGAGGGTGCGGGCCTGGTGGAGCTGGATCGCGGTCTGCTCGTTGAGGTCGGCGTCGAGCTGGACGCGGCCCTGCTGAGCGACGACCGCGGAGTAGTGCCGCTCCGGGCGGAATGTGGAGCGCGAGAGGTCTGCGTGCATGAAGGGTGTCCCCCCTGGTTCAGAAGTGCGGGTTCACAAGGTCGGTGGCGGGCGCGCGCCTCACGTCACGAAGAAGATCCCGGCGTCGGTGCCCGCGGGCGTGTACTCGGCGAGCCGGGCCCGGAGGCCGTCCTCGCGCTGCGGCCGGTACAGGTCGTGGAAGGCGCCGAGTTCGGCTCCGTCGTCCGCGCCCCGCCGGATCTGTTCGGGGGCGCAGTCGGCGAGCAGTCCGTACCAGGGCGTGCCGTAGCGCTGGGAGGCGAAGAGGGGCTTGGTGTCCGGGCAGCGGTGGCGGCGCGGGGTGCGCGAGCCGGAGGGGACGTAGGAGTGGCGCAGGCAGCCGATGCCGCGCCGGGCCACGTGGAGCCGGCCCGTGAGGACGCTGTTCTCGGCGATCTCGACGGCGTGCGTGTGGATCTCGCCGAAGACGGTCGTGCGGTGCAGGTGCAGCACGGCGTGGGCGTGGCGGCAGTCCGGGGCGGAGAGGGCCTCGCGGTCGTCGGCGGTGGCGTCGAGGACGCTGTCGCGGATGTGGATGTCGAGGGGGTCCTCGCCCACCTCGTCGCCGATGACCTCGATGGTGCCGAGGACGCTGTGCTCGATCTGGAGGCACGCGGTGGTGCGGTCCAGGACGATGCTCGGTTCCTCCGGCGAGTGCGGTGCGCACTCGGGCTCCAGCGACCAGCCGGGCACGAGGGTGCTGTGCCGTACGACGACGGCGCCCATCGCGCCGGCGACGTTGATGCCGCGTCCGGCGACGAGCAGCCCGTCGAGCACGACCCGGGGCCGCTCGTGCGGGGCGCAGTCCTCGGACACGGCGCGGATGTTGAGAGCGTCGGGGCGGTTGCTGTACCAGTCGAGCAGGCGGATGACCGGGCGGGTGCCCTCCGCCGCGCGCAGTTCGAGCCGGTCGCCCGGGTCGAGGTCGAAGTCGAGCTGCTCCTGGTAGGCGCCGCTGTGTGTGATCTCGATGATGCCGGCGGGCCCGGTCCGGTCGGCCCGGCGGTCGTGCTGCCAGGCCCGGTAGGCGTCCATGATCTGCCGGTACGGCTGCCCGGGCCCGACCCGGTACACCTCGGCGTCCGGCCGCGGCTCGCGGTTCCGCTCGTACTCGCCGCCGCCCAGGTCGGCGGCGGCCGCGTAGTGGTAGTCGACCCACACGCCCTGCCGGGGAGCGGAGCGCGCACCGAACGCGATCCGGCCCAGCTCCGGGTCGACGGCCACCTGCCCGCGCCGGGGCCGGTAGCGCCAGTCGGACAGGTCGGCGACCACGATGTCCGAGGGCGGTACCGGGTTGTCCTCGCCGTCGCGGCGGATGACGAAGCTCTTGCCGGGGCCGTAGTAGTCGAGCAGCCGGTCGTGCAGGAGGCGCCGGGTGACGAACGCCGGGACGTTGTCGACGGTGGCGATGTGCGTCGGCGAGGGCTCCGGGAACGGCTTGGTGGCCAGCGGGGTGTCGTTGCCGAGGATCGAGAAGGTGTAGAGGTTGCGGGCCCGGTCGATGCAGTAGGCCGGGGTGCGGGTCAGCGGGTACGCCTTCAGCCGCCACACGAACAGCGCGACGCCCGCCGGGCTCCAGCCGCCCTGCCGTCGGGCGGAGTCGGCCCTGCGGACGTCGACCGTGCGGGCCGTGCCCGCGAACGGCCCGCCGCCGAGGGCGAGTTCGGCCCCGTCCCGCAGGTCGGCGAGACGGCCCCGCTCACCGCGCCGGCTGCCCGTGCCGTACAGCTTCACCGGCTGGGTGTGCGCCACCTGCCGGGACAGTTCGACGGCCCGGGCGGGCCAGTCGGCGACCTGCTCGGAGAGTTCCTCCAGCAGGTGCAGGGTGCCCTTGCGGCGGCGGTTGGCGACGGTGGCGGCCACGTCCCGGCGCGGGGCGACGGCCTCGGCGAGCGCGGACCGGCCGCCGTCGTGCAGGCCGGTGGTGAGGACACTCCCCCAGCCTCCGGCCGGGGGGACCCCCACGTAGCCGGGCAGGGTGCGGTAGCCGACCAGGTCGCCGAGATAGGGCAGCACCCAGGGGGCCGCCGTCTCCACGAACAGGTCCTCGTAGCCCTGCTCGACGCCGTCGCGGACGCGGTCGATCTGCTCGGCGATCACGGCGAGCAGTGCGCGCAGCGGCTCGCCCTCCTCGGCGTCGCGCAGCCGGTGCCAGCGGGGCAGCAGCGCGGCGAGCCCGTCCGGTTCCCTGGGCACCACCGGGGCCGGCGTCTCCAACCGGGTGTCGGGGGACATCACTTGACCTCCGTCAGAATCAGGGTGTCCGCGGCCCGGGGCGACAGCAGTGCGAGCTGGGCCGGACGGATGCCGCGGAAGACGTACACCGACCGGCCCGCGGGCAGACGCCGGGTGTCGGTGATGTCGGGGTTGAGGCGCAGGAGTTCGGCGAGCGGGATGCCGTACCGGGCGCAGATCTCCGAGAGTGTCTCGCCGTTCTCGGCGCGGACGGTGTGGGTCCTCTCGTCGTACCTCGCCGGGTGCGCGGGGACGGACGCGCGGGGCGGTCCGGGCCGGGTGAGCAGCTCGGTGAGCTCCTCCGGGGTGGCGGAGGCGGGGACGCCGGTGAAGACGTCGACGTCCACGTAGTCGACGCCGGGCACGGTGTGGGCGGTGGCCAGGACCTCGGAGAGGCGGGCGGGCCGGCCCAGTTCGCGGCCCTCGAAGCCGAGGCGGCGCAGCAGGGCCCGGCGCAGGCGCGGCTCGACGTTCTGCCAGGCGTGGTCGGGGGCGACCTTGACCCGGGCGGCGAGCAGCAGCAGGACCGGCTCGCGGCCGTCCACGCGGACCGGGAGGTTCGCGTCGCCGTACTCGGTGAGGGCGCCGCGCAGGGCGCGCAGGGTGTCCGAGTCGGGGGCGATCGGCACGTCGTCGGTGCCGGCGACCGTCACGTGCAGCACGCGCCTGCGTCCGTCGAAGAGTTCGCGTGCCGAGGCCCGGCCGATGCCGGCGCGGGAGCGGGCGAAGTCCTCGTAGTCGGAGGCGGAGACCAGCCGGTCCAGGGCCGACACGGCCAGCGGGATCGTGCGGCGGGTCAGGCCCGGGCCGTCGGCGTCGGCGCCGCCGGTCGCCGGGCGCGGGTTGGTGACGGCGGTGACGCCGAGCGGCCGGGTGAGGGGCTGGGTGATCCGGTCGGCGGGCACGTTGGCGGCCTTGCCGGTGCCGAAGCGGTACCGGGCGCGGATGTTCTCGTGCCCGGAGGGCAGGCGGGCGCCGTGCACGCCGTCGCCGAAGGTCACCGTCGTGCGGCCGTCGGCGGTGGCGCCGGTGATGTAGACCCGCTCGGTCGGGCCGCGTCCCGCGAGGCTGTCGACCTCGTGCCACAGCACGCCGTCGACCCGGATCTCCAGCACGGGCGTGGCGCCGAGGGGGTTGTCGTCGGCGAGCCAGGTCAGCGGGGACTGCCAGAGCGCGAAGGTCTGGTTGACGCGGTCCGAGTCGCCGCTGCCGATGGCCTCCTCGCGGCTCTCGCCGTGGGTGGCCTCGACGACGTTGCCGAGGATGCGGACCGTCTCACGGCGGTAGCGGTGGGCCAGGTCCGCGGTGAGGACGAGCCGGGTGTGCACGCGGTCGCCGGGCAGCCGCGGGTCGGCGGCCGGTTCGGCGGCGGCGATCGTGACGACCTCGGTGGCCCTGACGCCGGCCGTGCCCGGGAGGTCACTGCGCTCGCCGGCCACGATGAGCGTGCGGCCCGGCCGCAGCCCCTCGTACAGCTCGGCGAGTTCGATCTCGTTGCCGTGCACGTCCTCGCCGAGCGGCTCGTCGGCCGGGCTCAGCGGCTCCCCCGCCGCGTGCACGGTGGTGTCGCGGATGTGGGACAGCAGGACATCGAACTCGTCCAGCCAGGGGTCGGCGAGGGTGAGTTCGGTGCCGCGTCCGGTGATGCCGTAGTTGGTGTACGCGGCCGTGCGCGCGGCCACCACCTGGGTGGTGACGAACGCCAGCTTCGGATCGCCGGGGACGCCCTGGTCCGCGCCCTTGGCGGGCCGCCGGATCGCGACCCAGCTGCCGACGGTGATGCCCTCGTGCACGGTGTCCAGCTGGAGCGTGCGGCGGTTGACGGGCTCCGGCTTGGTGGCGACGACGACCTCGACGTGGGGCTCGGCGCTGCCCACGGTGTATTTGAGGCCGACTTCGTACTCGCCGTGCGTGAACTGCTCGCTCGCCCCCGGCCGGAGCGCGATCTGCTCGGAGGTGCCGTTGTAGACGCCGACGTGGACCAGGCCCTCGTCGTCGGGGCGCGACACGAACAGGGTGCGCTCGGGCAGGCCGGAGTGGAGGCGGGCGGTGACGCCGGGCTCCTGGGAGTCGGCGGGCCGCCGGTTGAGCCAGCTCAGGTCGCGGTCCTGACCGGAGCGCACGGACAGTTCGACCTGTCCGGGGCCGAGGGTGAAGGTGACCGGCTGGGTGACGGGCAGGTTCTCGGCGCGCTGGTCGGAGCTGCTGCCCTCCACGTACTGGAGTTCGGCCCGGACCGGCACCTTGCCCGCCGTGTCGTACACGACCCGCAGGGTGGCCAGCACCGCGCCGGTCAGCGGCCAGTCGGCGGTGCGGATGACCCGGCCGCGGTCGTCCTGGACCGGCTTCAGCGGGGCCGTGGCGCCGAAGGGGGCCGCGGTGACACGCAGGGCGAGCAGCTCGCGCAGCAGCCGTGGGCTGCCGGGGGCGGCGGCCGTGCGCCAGGCCGGGTAGAGGCTGCCGAGGGTGGGGTCGAGGGCGGTCAGGAGGCGGGCGGTGTCGGTGCCGGGGAGTGGGTGGCCGGTGGGGCCTTGCCGGGTGTAGGTGGTGGCCCGCAGGGCGGGAAGTACCGCGCCCAGAGCTTTCAGAGCGGCTGCGCGCGAGTCGCCCCCCAGGGGCGCGGGGAACTGCGCGACCAGCCCAGACGGCGCCGCGGACGGTAGACGGCCGATGGAGGCACCATCTTCAGCCGTCTGCCCGGGCGCCAGCTCCAGCGCCCGCTCGGCCAGTTCCGCCAACACCGCTTCCAACTGCTCGAACCACTCCGCCACGTCCTCATACGGCTCGGCCAGCACCTGAGCCTCACCGAGCCGGGCGAGAGGTTCCGCGAGGCGCGCCGCGAGCCGCTCGGGCGTCTTCACACCGTCCAAGTCGTCACGCAAGGGCTCCAGGACCTGGTCCTCGAAGTCCTCGATCAGCCGGCTGACCGGGCGCGGGTTGGGCACCTCCGGGGTCGGCGGCTCCTCCCCCGGCTCTCCCGGCTGCGCCGGAAGTGCGGTCCAACGCCGTACCTCATCGACGAGTTCCTTCAGGCTCGGCGGCGCCGACTTCGGCAGGGAGATCGCCGTGACGTCGTCGTCCCGGTCGACACGCGCCTTCGCCACCGGCAGCAACTTGCGCTCGCCGCCCGCCTCTTCACCGAAGACGAAGAGCAACTGGTCACCCGTCTGCAACGAGTGCGCCGTGCCCTCGACGAACAACTCCGAGCGCTTCGAAAGGTCCTGCGGCGTGAGCAGCGAGGGACGGCGACGGCGCACCTTCAGTTCGTTGAAGTCCCAGCGGGCGACCAGGTCCCGGCTGGTCTCGAAGGTCAGGGACACCTCGTCGGCGGAGGCGGGCACGCTGTGGCTGCGCGCGCCGCGCGGGATCAGCACGTTCTGGGCCTCGGCGCGCGGGTCGCGTTCGAGGGTGTACGCCAGGTGCGTGGCGGCCGCGACGCCGGGCCGCGGCCGGTGTCCGACGAGCCGGCCGAGCAGCACCAGGGAGCGGTGTTCGTCGGCGGTGCGGAGGTAGGCCTCGTCGGCGATCCGTTCCGAGTGGAAGGTGAGCAGGTCGCCGAGGACGGCGGTGGCGTCGAGCAGACCGATCGCCGGGTCGTCCGGGGTGCGGACGGTGAGGCCGTTCAGGGCCGGGTAGGCGGGCGAGGCGAGCCGGTCGAGCAGGGCGGCCAGGAAGGAGCCGTACGTGCCGACGCGGTAGTCCAGCGCGGTGCGGCCGGGCGGGTTGTGCGGCGGGGTGGGCGCGAGGCGCTCGTCGTGGCCGCCGCGGCAGGCGCCGCCGCAGCTGCAGTCGTCGGTCGCGGTGACCGGGTGCGGGTCCGTCATCGGGCACCTCCCAGGGATATCGCCAGCAGGCCGTTCTCCGGCCGGTCGGGGTCGTTGTCGCAGGTGGCGATCTCCAGCGGGCCGAGCCGCAGCACGCCGTCCTCCCTCTCTCCTCGGTCCTGTCCGGACAGGCGCCGCAGCCGGGCGACCTCGACGCCCGCCACCCCGGGCACGGCCGCGGCGACGGCCACCAGGCGGCTGAGCCTGACGGGTTCGCCGAAGGTCAGCGCGTCGGGGTGGAAGAAGCCGAGCCGTCCGCCCGGCAGCCGTCCGCTGCCCAGCACGCGGTACAGCTCGGCCAGGATCTGGCCGTGCTGGTGGCCGGGCTCGGCGCACACGGTCAGCGCGATGTCGAGCGGCACCAGCCGGGCGGGCCCGACGACGAGGTCGTGGCCGATGCGCCGGTACGCCTCGAGCGCCTGGGTGACCGAGTCGAGCAGGTCCGGCGACGGGGCGGCGGTGCCGTACGCGTCGATCGCGATGTGCGCCTCCTGGACGCTGCCGGTCCAGCGGATCTCGGCCGCCGCGCGCTGCACGCCGGGCAGCGCGCTCGCGAGGGCCGCGTAGTCCTCGGCGGTCACGGCCCGCAGCCGGGTGCGGCGCAGGTCGAGCGGGGCCAGCTGGCGGACCTGCTCGACGGGTTCGGGCCGGGTGCCGCCGGTGGCGGGCAGCGGGTTGCGCACGACGGCGGCCGGCAGGTCGCATTCGCCCTGGACCACCAGGTGGTTGATGGCCTCGGCGCCCACGTTGCCGGTGGTTCCGCCACCGAGCCGGTAGCGCAGCTCCAGGCGGGTGCCGGGGGTGGGCTTCGCGCCGTGCCGGCCGTCCCCGAAGCGCACGGCCAGTCGGCCGTCGTCCTCCAGTTCGCCCACGAAGTGCCTCTCGCGCGGCCCGCTGTCGAGCAGGTCGCGGCGCGGCACCCAGGTCCCGTCCGGGCCGTGCAGGCGTACGGCGGGCAGCGCCCGGCGCGGGTCCTGGGCGAGGGCGGCGGTCGCCGAGCCGCGCAGCACCGTCTCCTCGGGGTGGAGTCCGGCCGCGTAGGCCGGGCCCCAGGCGTGCGCGATCTCCCAGGCGATGTGCCCGTCGAGGACCGTGCCCGCGCGGGCCCGGGCGGCGAGGACCTGGACGCGGCGCAGCTTGGTGTCGAGCAACTGGTCGCTGCGGTAGAGCAGTTCGCGCAGGGCGCGGACCGGGTGGCGGCGCAGTTCGAGGCGTTCCAGCACGTTCAGGCCGTAGACCACGGCGAGTTCGGCGATCTCCTCCTCGGCGAGCCCGTCCCGGTCGCGGGCGCTGCGCCACAGCTCGACGAGCCGCTGCCGCACCCGGCCGGGGACGGCCGCGATGCGCTCGGCCTGCCCGGCCGCGACGGTGCCGGGGTCGGGGAAGGGCACCGCCTGGGTGACGGGTGCCCGGCCGACGACGGGGCGGAAGCGGGGGGCGATGCCGGGATAGACCGACTGGGCTAGCAGCGTGCGCAGCGCGGCGGCCTGGGCGTAGGCCGTGCCGGGCACGACCTGTTCGTGCCGCTGCCCGGCGCTCTCCAGCCCGATGCCGGCCCGGCCCACGGCGGCCTCGCCGACGACGTCGAAGAGTTCGCGGACGTCGTCGGGTACGAGGGCCCGGCCCGAGGCGGCCCGCTCCGTGAGGGCGTTGATCAGCCGGGCGGGCGCGTTGCCCTCCTCGGTGTCGCGGCAGCCGAAGGCGGGGGTGTCGCAGGGGGCGACCACGGCGGGCACGGGCGGCACGGTGACCGTCTCGGGGAGGCCGGTCAGTGTCCTGCCGTGGTCGACGAGGACGACGTTGCCGCGGGCGAGGGTGACGTCCTCGACGGGCAGGCAGTCGCGGCCGCCGCGGGTGGTCAGGCAGAGGGGGAAGCGCAGCGCGTCCTCGGCGGCCCAGGTGACCTCCAGGACCGGCTGGTCCTCGATCCGGTCCAGGCCGGGCGTGACGGAGGTGAGGCGGACCGCCTGGCGGTGCGCGGGGTCGGCGTCGCCGGGGGTGCCGGTGCGCGGGCCCTTCACCTCCTCCAGGACGATGACGTCGCCGGGCTTGAGGTCGAGGCGGCGTTCGCGGCAGGTCTCCGGGTCCGCCCAGGAGTCCCGCAGGGTGGCGGCGGTGGCGCCCTGCGGCAGGGCGCACACCTCGCCGCCCCAGGTCCACAGCCGGATCGCGTTGTGCGCGACCTTCAGGTCCAGCGGGTCGGTGGCGACGACCGGTTCGAAGACCTCCACCGAGCCGCGCTCGTCGAGGTCGCCGAGGTCGGCCTCGTCGATGACCGTGCCCGGTTCGGGGCGGTCGTGCGGGTCGAGGCTGCGCACGTCGACGGAGGCGAAGCGGAACGTGCCCGGGGCGAGCGTCCGGTCGTCCGCCGTGCGGACGGTGACGTAGGCGCGGGCGTTGCAGCCGTCGTGCATCGCGTAGTCGATGAGCCGCACGTGGCGGCGTACGGAGACCCGGCGGCGGGCGGTGTCGAGGTAGGCCTCGGTGGCGACCGCGTCCTGCTGGTAGCTGATCCGGTCGCCGGTGTGGGCGAGGAGTTCGACGAGGGTGACGCCCAGGTCGGCGGGGTTGCGCTCGGCCCAGTCGGGGGTGGTGAGCGCGAGCCGGTCCAGGAGCAGCTTGCGGATGGTGTCGTAGTCGCGGGCCGTGTAGTCGACGACGGGTGCGGCGGGGAAGTCCGGTGCGGTCCGGTCGTCGTCGGTGCAGTCGAAGGGGGTGGGGCAGTCGGGACGGAAGTGGAAGGTGGCGCTGTGGTAGCGCTGGTCGAAGCCGCGGTAGGGCTCGGTGCCGGGCCGGCCGTAGGGGTCGGTCTCGACGAGGGAGAGCCGGTAGCGGGAGGTGTCGCCGGTCTTGTCGAGGGTGACGTAGAGCCGGTCGTCGAGCTCGGGGTCCTCCTCGCGTTCGACGCTGACGTCGACGGCGGTGATGCCGGTGACACGGCGGCCGCCGTCGACGCGGACGTTCTCCGGGCCGAGGCCGTGCGGGGCCTTGCCGAGGAAGGTGACGGTGAGCAGCAGGCCGTCGTCACCCACTTCGACGTTGTCGATTCCGCCCAGTCGCGCGGCCCGCACCTTGCTGCGGCGGGACGCGGTGGTGCCGGCCGTCATGCGGCGGCCCTCCCTTCGAAGACGTCGTCACGCTGTGCGCCCGTGGCGCGCACGGCGTACGAGAGATGGACGCGGACGACGCCGTCCTCACCGCCCTCGCTGACGATGTCGAGGGCCTGTACGTCGATGAGGTCGCCGAGCCAGCGCTGCAGTGCGGCCTGTACGGAGAGTTCGAGCGTGCTGATCAGTTCGGGGCTGTTGGGCGCGAACACCAGGTCCAGCAGTCCGCAGCCGAAGTCGGGGCGCATCACGCGCTCGCCGGGGCTGGTGAACAGCAGCTGCTCGATCAGGTCGTGGACGTGCTCGCCGTGCCCGGCGTGCGCGGTGCGTCCCCGGCGGTCGGCGCGGAAGGGGAACGCGATGTCGGAACGGGGCCGGGCGGCCCGGTTGTCGGGGCTCATCGGACGGTGACCTTTCGCTGCGCGGCCTGGACGACGGGCGGCCCCTGCGGGACGAGGGCCGCGCTGAAGCACTGGGCGGCGGAGGTGTCGAGCAGCACGGGCGCGCCGTCGACGGTGATGCCGGTGCCGTCGGCGGTCCAGCGGACCGTGGCGCACGGCGAGGGCACCCGGTCGACGGTGTGCGGGCAGCCGGTGACCACGTAGTGGTGGGCGGTCGTGGCGACGGCGGCGCCCGCGACGCGGATGCCACCGGCGGGCGGCGTGGCGGCGGTGACCCGGCCGCCGTGCGGGCAGCCGATCACGGTGCCCGTGTCGAGGAGATTCCCGGTCAAGATCTGTTCCCCCGTCTATCGCTTGGAGAGCACGGTCAACTGGCCCTCGTTGATCGTCACTTCACGCCCGCGCAGCACGACCTCGGCACCCGCGCCGGTCGCGATGACCACGGCTTCCCGAGTGATGCGGATGTACGCGCCGCCCTGGGCCTGGAGGAGGATCCCCTGCTCGGCGCCGGGCGTGTCGTTCATGACGAGCTTGTGCGCGCCCGGCGTCTGCACGACGACGGGCTTGGCCGGCGAGCCGGCCCCGAGTTCGCGGCGCGCGTCGGGCGGCAGCTCCTCGGCGGTGCCGTACCAGCAGCCCGTCCACACCGGGAAGCTGGGGTCCCCCTGCTCGAACTCCACCCACACGCCCGCGCCGGGCGGCGGCACCACGAACTGACCCGACTCCGGCCCGGTGAAGGGCAGGCAGGGCAGCGCCCAGGTCGACGGCTCGTCGCCGAGCACGTCGGGGACCTCGACGGTGATGCGGCCGATGCGCAGCGGGTCGTCGTTGTCGACGACCCGGCCGCGGAACTTGCCGAGGTAGCGATTGCTGGGTGCCGCCATGGTGGAGGTGCTCCTGGGTGGTGGTCGTGGGTGCCTGCGGGTTACGGCCGGACGTGGTCGCTGCGGGCTTCGAGGCCCTCGCGGGAGAGGGTGAAGTTCTGCTGGTACGAGCCCGGCCGCAGGTTGTGGGTGACGGACTTGACGTAGTAGTCGCCGTCGTAGGCGCGTCCGGCGCCCCGGACGCCGACGAGCTGGCGCGGCTGGAGGATGTAGCCGTGCCGGTTGACGTCGAGGGAGCCGGAGCCGGAGACGACGTCGGCGGAGACGGCCGCGCGGGCGAGCAGTTCCGCCTCGGCCTGTTCGCGCTGCTGCTTGGCGGTGCCGGACAGCGTCCTGCGCTTCAGGGCCGGGGTGGGGCGCCGGCCGAGGGGCGGGCGCAGCGGGCTGATCGGCGGTTGCGGAAGCAGGGTGGACTGCCTGGTCCCCGGGTCCTGCCAGCGGGCCTGCGGCTCCTCGCGGGCCGTGCCGTCGTAGGCGAAGGTCAGCTGGTCGACGGTGGAGTGGGCGTCCATGTTGACGTTGAGGGCGTGCTGCCGGATGCCGAGCCGGACCTCCGGGCCCCAGCGGGCGGACGACTGACCGGGGCGGGGTCCCGGCTCCAGGTAGAAGGTGTACCCGTTGGCCCTCGCCAGCTCGGTGACGTACTGGAGGTCGGTGCCGGTCTGGTAGTGGACGCGCAGGTCCTGGTGCGGGGGCTGGGCGACCTTCTCGGTGTAGACGTCGGGGCGGATGCCGTAGTCGGAGTAGCGGCGCAGGATGCTGAGGACCCGCTCGGAGGGCGGCAGGTTGGGGTAGCGGGCGGTGCGCTCCTCCAGGTCCATCAGGAGGGTGAGGTCCTCGCCGGTGACGGTGAGGGTGGAGTGGCCGGGGCGGTTGCTGGCGCCGACCTCGTGCCGGACGATCAGGCCGTCGAAGAGCACGTCGGAGGTGCCCTTGACGCTGACGGTGACGATGATCCGGGTCTTGGGGTCGAAGAAGCCCTCCGGCAGCAGCCGCCGGCTGATCAGCCCGTTCTTGGTGAGGTCGAACGCGATCTGGAAGCCGCTGCGTTCACCGGCGGTGGCGGTGATCTGGGCGGTGAGCAGGGCCTCGGTGGCCTCCGCCGGGACCGGCCGGGTGAGCTTGGGTCCCATGAGGAGGGTGATGTGGACGGGGCCCTGCCCCACGGGCAGGTCAAACACGCCGGTCTCCTCGGGGGAGGCCGCCGGCGTACGGGATGCCGATGACCCGTCCGGCCTCGTCGGTCAGCTCCCTCGGGTCCAGGACGGGGTTGGCGTCGGCGATCTGCCACCACTGGCCGGGGTCGCCGAAGTAGCGCTGGGCGAGCAGGTCGGGGCGCTCGCCGGCGCCGACGGTGTGGTCCTGCGTCTCCTGCTCGTCCAGGGGCGGCAGCAGCCGGCGCTTGGTGTATCGGACCTCGGTCCCGTCGGGCCGCCGGTGGATGCCGATCTCGGCGTCGTGGTAGCGGCTGGTGCGGGGGTAGGGGTGGGCGCCGGGTATCGCGTCCAGGGCGTTCTCGTACGGTTCGATGTCGGCCATGTGCGGCTCATCCCCTCCCGATCACGGCGTTGGTTCCGGACAGGCCCAGAGCGCCCAGGCCGGCGCCCCGCGCGGCGCCCGCCAGCCGTTCCTTCTGCGCCAGGTGCGCCATGTACAGGTCGGCTCCGCGGTGCCCGGCGGGCAGGTCGCTGACGGTGAGGATCTTCATCCCGATGCTGAGCGAGGCGCGGATCGGGTTGAGGTTCACGTCGAACGCCGACTCGTTGATGGACAGTTCGGTGAGCCGCACGGGCATGACGCGCTTGCTGCCCCAGGTGAAGAGGGTGAGCGGCATCTCGATGGGGCTGATCTCGATGGCGCCCTTCTGCGACAGGCGCATCGCCTCGCGCAGCTTGGCGGTGGTCGGCTGCACGAGCATTTCGAGTGTGGCGAGCTGGGGGTGGATGCCGTCGGGTGCGGCGATGTCCAGCTGGTCGGTGGCGTCGATCTCGGCGGTGAACTTCCAGGTCTCCTGGGCGGGTCCCTTGAGCCGCAGGGCCTCGTTGCGGTCCCCGCTGCCGGTGCCGCCGCCGGAGGCGTCCCCGCTGTCCCCGGCCGACTGCGGGCTGACGCTGCGCTCCAGGGTGTCCGGGTTGAACTGCAGCACGATGATGCGCTGGGGCGTGCCGGTGTCGGGGTTGACGACGACGATGCCGGAGCGGATGGGTTTGGGGATGTCGGCGTAGCGGGTCATGTGCGCTCCCGGAGGCGGGCCAGAAGGTGCCTGTAGTCGTGGTCGGGAAAGAGCTCCGGAAGCACTTCCAGCATGGCCCGGAGGTCCGCGGCCGTGCCGCCGAATTCCTCCTCGGTCAGTGGCGCCTGGGTGAAGAGGTGCTGCCAGTCGAACACGCCCTTGGTCAGCCGCAGAGTGTCCATGTAAGCGCGGTAGTCGAGTTCCATCCGCCACAGCGTGTTCGTCCGGTGATCGGAGAACCAGACCTCGGGATCCTCACCGCCGGGCTCCAGCCGCAACGCGACGAAGGAACCGTTCCCGGTGAAGGGACTGGAGTCGATCACGCGGAATCCGGTGGCCAGTTCACGCTGTTCGTCCGAGTAGAGCGACGAGGGGAATTCCGGAGCGTCCTCGTGCACGGCCAGCGGCAAGGGCGTGAGCCGGAACTCGCCTGCCAGATAGGGGTAGGGGTCGAGAGTCCGCCATTGACTGCCCAGCTGTGAGAACCGGATGTACTCGCTGCGGAGTTCCGCGCCGATCTCGATGCCCTCCCACTCGGCGAGGTCGTCGAAGGCCGTGTCCTCCGCCGTCAGGTCGATGTCGTCCCGCACCTCGTTCAACACATCGACACCCGGGCTTTCGCACAGCTCGTCGAGGACTTTGAGCCAGCCCTCTTCGTACGCTGTCGGTTCCTCGAGTTCCATACCTTCTCCCATGACCTACCTGAAATAAAGCCGCTTGCCATTTTCGGCCGCCTGCAAGATCGCAACCACTCTCTTCGCCGCGGCCAGCGCGGCACCGTTTGTCGCCTGACTCTCCAGCTCGGTCTCGAGGTCGGTCATTCCCGCGAATTTCTTGCCCGGCTGATCGTCCCTGAGCTTCAGAACTCTCTTGGCGGTGGCGGCGTTCAGCTTGGTCACCGCGATCAGTTCCTTGTACGTGGCCTGGTTGAGGTTGACCGAGAGCGGTGTGTTTCCGGTGGCCTGCCACGGAGGCGGGGCGAAGCTGCCCGTCGTCCAGGATCCGCCCGGGCGGCTCTTCCGCTGCCAGTGCCCGTTGGGGTATTCGTACGTACCCCAGTGCATGTCCACGGCACTCGGATATCCCGGATAGTTGCTCCGCATGGTGATGTCGACGTCGTACCAGACCATGCGCTCGAGCTGACCGGACCCTCCGGACTTCTTGCCGATCGCGCGTGCGGCGGGATGTTCGGCCTTCTCCCGCGCGTCGATGTTGTCCTCCCGGCGGGCCGGTGCCAGGTTCGACGTCGAGGCATGACCGCCGAGGACCGCGGTGAGCATGTGCATACGCACCCAGTCGCCTCTCGCGGTGATGCCGTTCGCGACGGCCCTGTCCCAGCCCAGCGGCCATGCCTCGGGACGATGATTGGCTTCCGTGCCCACCGGTGTGTCCTGCTGGATGTAATGCGCCCTGAAGGACTTGGCGGTGTCGCCGTCGGAGAACACCGGAAGAATGGTGTCCGGCAGCGGCGGCTCGTCCCCGCCTCGTGAACGCTGCTCCAAGGCGGTCGCCAGTTGCTCCATCAGCGCCCTGAGGGCTGTCAGTTGCGTCTCGATGCCCGCCTGGTCGGCCGACAGGAAGATCGGCTCTCCGTATGTCTGCCGTCCAGTGCGCCGGGTGTACCCGCTGTTGCTCGTCTCCCGGTCGGGGAGGCGTCCCTGGGCCCTTTCCGCTCTCTCGCGCAGTGCTTCCGCCTGCTTGCGGGCGGTCTCCTGGCTGGTGCGCAGGTCCTGCCGGTTCGAGATCGGGGGCGTGTTGTTCTCCCGCTCCCAAGCACTGATGTAGGACGTGATCGCGGCCAGAGTGCTCCGCATGGCCAGGTCGCCGCTCTTGCCCCTGCCGTCGAAGAGCAGCGTGTGCATGGCGCCGTCCACGGCACGGAAACGGACGGAAGGCAGCTCGTAGTCCTTCCTGCCCTGTTGCCACGCCTGCTGTTCCCGGTCCCGCGCGCGATCCCGGTGGCGATCGCGCGACCGATCCCGGTCGTTCCTCATGCGCCATTGCTCGCGCAGCTTGCGCAGCCTGTCGTTCAGGCGGCTGCCCAGCTTGCGGCGTGCCTTGCCGAAGAGCTTGCCGGTGGCACGGCGAGCACGGTTGACGGCCGACTTGATGGTCTGGCGAGCGCGTCGGAGCGGGCGACGCCGGGGGCGGTCCTTGTCGGTTTCGCGGCGGCGATCGTCGATCGGGCGCCGTCCGTCGTCGCGGCGGCGGTCGTCGTCCCGACGGCGGTCCGTGGCCGTGGCACGACGGTCGCCCGGACGCGTGTCCTTGGGGTCGCGGTCGTTCGGGTCGCGGCGGCGGTCGGGACGCAAGGTGTCGCGCCCCGGGCCGCGGCGCGCCGGCGCGTTGGACCGCTCCTGCCTGTCGTCGTCCTTCATCCTCCGTTCCGCATCCCGCATCCGCCGCCTGGCCGCGTTCACGTCCCGCCCCTCGTCGCGGCGTTCGTCGTCGTCCCGGCGTTTCTTCGGGCGGGTGGTCTGGGCGGGGCGGTTCTTCTTCTGGGGGGTGGAGCGCTTGCCCGGGCGGGGCCTGGACGGGGGGCGGGAGGTCTTGTCCGGGGACGGTTTGCGCGGGGCCGGGCGGTCGGCGGGCCTGTCGTCCGTGTGGTCGGTCCGGCGGTCGGGGGCCGGTGTGCGGTCGTCGGAGGCGGCCGGCTGCTGGTCCCTGGGCTTGTCCTGACCGGGCGGCTGGTCGGATCCGTCGGACGGACCCGGCTGCTTCTTCTTCGTGCGGAGGTTCTTGAGCATGTCGCCGAGGCGTTCGGCCACCTTGCCCATGAAGCGGCTGACGCCCTCGATCAGGAACTCGTAGATCAGTTCGAGCAGTGCGACGACTCCCGCCGCGACCGCCTTGGCGAAGGGCAGGGCGCCGTTGCCGCTCTTGACCGACTTCAGGAAGTCCATGAACAGGCCGAACGCGGCGAGGATCTCGCTCAGGGCGCCCCACGCGACCTGGAGGGCGTCGATGATGGCCATCACCCAGCCGGCGCCGGGGATGAGCTTGGCGACGACCTTCTCGACGACCATCACGCCGATGATGACCGGGAGTTGGGGCAGCGCCTCGTCCCAGGCCATCTGGGCCATCTGCTCGACGGAGACGCCGCCGGAGACCAGCTCCTGGAAGTCCTCCATCGGAATGCCGATGATCTCCTGGACCTTCTGGTTGAACCAGGCCTTGACGGCGGTCTTGACCTCCTCGAAGAGGTACTCCTTGGCGCCCGTCTCCGCGGCCGCCCCGGCCTTGCTGATCCAGTCGCCCGGGTCGGAGACGATGTCGTTGAAGATGGCCGCCCACTCGCCGAGCGCGGCGACGGCGGCGGCGCCGAACTCCAGCGCGCCCACGGTGACCGTCTCGGCGATGTCGACCGCTGCCAGGAGGCCGCCCTCCAGGACGTCGAGCCCTGCCAGCAGCGCGCCGCACAGGCCGTCGAGGAGCTTCCCCGCGACCTCCTTCAGCGCGTCCGCCGCCTCGTTGACCTTCTGCACCGCCCAGTCGCGGGCGCCGTCGATGGTGTTGCGCCATTTGTCGCGCATCGCCGGGTAGTCGGCGAGGAGTTCGTCGCCGAGGGCGATCAGCGCGTCGGCGAAGGTGTTGATCTGGTCGATGACCCAGTTGCGGGCGTCGTCGATCAGCTTGAAGACCTGCTGCTTGAACTTGTCGATGAGGTCGGTGACGACCTGCCGGGCCTTCTCGAAGATGCCCTTGATGGCGTTCTTCAGGCCCTCGAAGAACTCCTTGAGCTTCTCGATGGCCTCCTCGAGCCAGTTGTCGGCGTCGTCCTTGCCCTCCTCCTGCTTCTTCTCCGCGTCCCGCTCGGCGTTGGTCTGCTCGGTCTCGATCCGCTTGTTGTCGTCCTCGGTGCGCTTGTCGACGTCCTTGTCGGTGTCCTCTTCCTTCTTCCTGATGTCCTTGCGGACCTGGTCGTACTTCGCACCCTTCTTGCCGTCGATCTCCGAGACCTTGTCGTCCTGCTCCTTGCGCCACCGGTCCCGGGAGTCGGCGATGTCGGAACGGCCCTTGTCACGAGCGTCGGACTGCTTCTTGCCGCTGGCCGTGACCTCCCTCTGGAGGTCCTGGTCGTGCTGCCTGCGGTCGTCCGCCGCCTTCTTGTCCTTGGCCTGGCGCTCCTGACCCATCTTCTGCCGGCCCTGGGCGAAGCCCGCCTGGATCTGCGGGCCCCGGTCGTGCTCGGCCACGGCGGACGCCGACTCGATCGGCACGCCGCCGCCCGACACCGACCGCGTGCCACCCGCCTTCGCGCCCTTCTTCCCGCCGGCCACCTTGCCGGTGAGGGTCTCCTTCGGCACGTCGGGGTAGATCTGGTCCTCGCCCATGGGGCGGGCCGCGTCCTCACGTCCCGACCGGTGGAGTTCGTCGCGCCGCTGGTCGAGCTTGTCGCTCTGCTCGTCCGTGCGCTGCGGGTCGGAGTCGTTCTCGAGCGGCAGCCGGGGGGCGTCCCCCACCCGGGCGTTCTGCAGGCCCTCGTCCTTGGTCGGCAGTCCCAGGATGGAGTCGATCAGGTCGTCGAGCGGCAGGATCTCCTTCAGCAGCTTGCCGAACAGCTGGGCGCCGATGGTGAGGGCGATGTCCCACCAGCTCGGCTCCGGTACGTTCGCGCCCGGGACCTCACCCTGCGGCTTCTG
This sequence comes from Streptomyces olindensis, assembly GCF_040645895.1. Lineage (NCBI taxonomy): Bacteria > Bacillati > Actinomycetota > Actinomycetes > Kitasatosporales > Streptomycetaceae > Streptomyces > Streptomyces olindensis. The sequence continues at coordinate 35,051 of NZ_JBEYZD010000088.1, forward strand.
CTCGCCGGTGATCTCGGGCGTCTTGCCCGGGGCGGCCTCCGTACGGGCGACCTTGGCGTTGGTGTACGTGCCCGGGGCCGCCGGCTTCGGGCCGCCGGGGACCGTGCGCGGGGAGCCGGAGGGCCGCTGCATCTTCGGCGGGGCCTTGTGCAGGGCGGTGCGCTCCTTGTCGACCGAGCGGCCGACCGCGCTGCCGACGCCCTTGAGGGTCTCCAGGGCCTGGTGCGGCTTGAGCCCCGCGGCGGTGGAAAGGCCGGACTCGGGGGTGGCGTTGGAGACGTCCGGGGGCGGGGCCTCCTTCTTGGCCTTGGCGCCGCCGGTCGCGGCGGGGCGGCCGGTGGCGCCGCGACCGCCGGATCCGCTCCGCCGACCTCACTTGCGACGTCGAGGAACGGGCAACAGATTGTCAGAATCGAAGTACTCGCGAACCTCGTCCACTACCGCTT